>JANOTP010000279.1:0-4558 GCA_031416415.1 Cytophagales bacterium
CCTTCAGTTAGTGTATCGGTAGATATAAGTAAAACATTCTTTTCATCTTTTTTTATTACAGCTGCATCGTCCCCAATACCTTTGATTGTAGCAGCATTGCGGATAATAGTAGCATTTTTTATACGCTCAATAAGCCCAAATTCGCCTAATTCATTTAATTCTGTACGTTGGACATTTTCCATGTTTAATTTACTTTTTTTAGATTGCTAAATAGTATATATTTGTAGTAAGAACATAACATTATTAATTGTAACAATATGAAGAAGATACTTGCTTTAATGCTCCTTTTTTCGGTAGTTCTTTTTACAACAGATTTTACTCCACGCAAAAGTAAAAAATGTAAAGACAATATCAAGAAAGTAAAAAAAATGAGAAAGTCTGGTCAGTTAAAAATGTAATGACCTAGGTGATGAAAAAAGGTTTGATTGTTTTAATTTTATCGTCTTTAGTGTTGGTTATTGGTTGTACTACAGCTAATAAGCATTGTAAACAAGATGCTAGAAAAGCTAAAAAGAATAACGTAGGCTGGAAATATTAATAGTTTCGGGCAGAAATATAATTTAAAAACCTCTCTAAAATAGAGAGGTTTTTTTTATGAAAAATTCTTAATCTCGTTTCTTTTTTTGTTAAATGAAAAGGACCAAACCCAACTAAATGGAAATGGTCCTTTATTATTTTAATAGTTCTCTAGAAATTATCCGATAGAAACTCTTTTGAATTCAGTTACAGTAAGTCCTTTTTGAACACCGTCAAGAAGTTGAGCGATAGTTTTAGAACCATCTTTTACAAATTCTTGGTTTAATAAAGTATTGTCTTTATAGAATTTATTAAGTTTACCTAAAGCGATTTTTTCAAGCATTGCTTCTGGTTTACCTTCCGCTCTTGCTTGTTCTTTACCTACTTCAATTTCTCTTTCTACTGTTTTTGAATCTACTCCGTCTTTGTCAACAGCTACAGGTTTCATAGCAGCGATTTGCATAGCTACATCTTTTCCTACTTCTAGGATGTCCGCACCTGAAACACCTTTGAATACTACTAATACACCTAATTTGCCATTAGAATGTACATACGGTACCACTTGCTCACCCGTTAGGTTCTCAAATGATTGAATGATTATTTTTTCACCAATTTTACCAGTAAGATCGATAATATTATCATTTACTGTTCTGCCATCAGCTAGAGACAATGCTAAAACAGCATCTGCATCCGAAGCGTTTTTAGCATCTGCTACTTCTAGTATTTGTTGTGCTAAATTACGGAAACCATCTACTTTAGAAACTGGCTCAGTCTCACAAGCAAGCGCTAATAATTTTCCATTTTTACCATCGGCACTAACTTTAATAAGTATGATACCTTCTGCAGTTTTATTTTCTGCACGAGCAGCAGAAACTTTTTGTCCTTTTTTTCTTAAAATGTCTACTGCAGCTTCAAAATCGCCATTTGCCTCGGTAAGTGCTTTTTTGCAATCCATCATACCTGCACCGGTCATGAGTCTCAGTTTGTTTACTTCTGCTGCTGAAATTATTACTTCCATGATACTTGTATTTTAGTTTTTGATTTATGTTTTAAAAAAAATTGAACATTGCCTGTTTAGATTCAATGTTCAATTTCAGTATTTTATTATTAACTAACTGTTAATTATTCAACTTCTGCTTTGGAATCAATTTCTTTTTTGTTTTCCATTTCATCGTTTGAATCTTTGTCATCTTTATCTTTCTTTCTTTCGATTAGGCCTTCTTCAATAGCCTGACCAAGAATACCAGTGATAACAGCAATAGATTTGAATGCATCATCATTTGCAGGGATTACAAAATCAACACCATCAGGATCTGAGTTTGTATCAACCATTGCAAATACTGGAATACCAAGTCTTTTTGCTTCAGCAATCGCAATATGTTCTTTTTTAACATCTACTATGAAAATAGCAGCAGGAAGTCTTGTAAGATCAGCGATACCACCCAATACTTTTTCAAGTTTGGCTTTCTCACGAGCTAACATAAGTCTTTCTTTTTTGTTGAAATTTTTGAAAGTATCGTCTTTCGCCATTTTGTCAAGCGTAGACATTTTTTTCAAAGATTTTCTTACTGTAGCGAAGTTAGTAAGCATACCACCTAACCATCTTTCGCAAGCGTAAGGCATTTTCAACCTTTTAGCTTCTGTAGCAACGATTTCTTTTGCTTGTTTTTTTGTAGCAACGAACAAAATCTTTCTGCCTGAGCGTACTATGTTTTTCATAGCTGCTGCCGCATCATCAAGACAAGCTTGAGTTTTGTTCAAATCTATAATATGGATACCGTTCTTCTCCATGAAGATATATGGAGCCATTTTTGGATTCCATTTTCTGGTAAGGTGGCCGAAATGCACACCGGCATCCAGTAAATCTTTATATTCAACCTTTTTTGACATAATTGTTCTGACTGTAAATATTGACTATCGTTTGCTGAATTGGAATCTCTTACGAGCTTTCTTCTTACCAAATTTCTTTCTTTCTACCATTCTTGGATCTCTGGTCATGAATCCTTCTTTTTTCAATGCTGGCTTATTGTCAGCGTTGAACTCTACCAAAGCTCTAGAAATTGCTAGTCTTAGCGCTTCCGCCTGACCAGTAATACCTCCACCAACAATGTTGGCTTGGATATCATATTTACCAACTTCAGCTAAGATAGCTAGAGGTTGATTAATAATGGTTTGTAGAATTTCTGAAGGAAAATATTCGTTCAGAGATCTATCGTTTATAGTAAAAACACCGTTACCAGACTTCATATAGATTCTAGCTACAGATGTTTTTCTTCTACCTAATGCGTTGATTATTTCCATTAATCAGTTTATTATAATTTAACAACTTTCGGGTTCTGACCTGCATGCGGGTGTTCTACACCAGCGTATACATGAAGGTTTGTAAATAGAGTTCTGCCTAGTCTGCCTTTTGGTAACATACCAAATACAGCCCATTCAACTACTCTTTTTGGGTGCTTTGCCATAGTCTCTTTTGGAGTGGCAAATCTTTGTCCACCAGTATAACCAGTGTGCGTAGTGTATATTTTGTCGGTAAATTTCTTACCAGTAAGTCTGATTTTATCGGCGTTGATAACGATTACGTTATCACCACAGTCAACAAAAGGAGTGTAACCAGGTTTGAGTTTACCTCTAATGATCTTAGCAATTTGACTTGCCATTCTACCTAGTACTTGACCTTCAGCGTCTATTACGACCCAGTCTTTTTTTACAGTTTCCTTATTAAGGAAGGTTGTTTTATAACTTATGCTATCCATTTTATTGCTTTTCTTTAATCTTAATAAAGCATACTATATCCCAAAAAGGGGAGTGCAAAGGTAAAAGTTAAAATATTAAAAACCAATAATACCTGAAATATTTTTAATATATTTTAGAAAGGCTATTTATGTTAAGTTATTGTTTTTAAGATTATTAGTTTAAAATGGACTATTTTAAACTGTTTTTTTAGTCTTTTATTTTTAGGGATTTATATGTCAAAGGGTAGGAGGAAGCATTTTAGGGCTAAATGAACTTATATATTTAAGCAGGAAAATTTGCCACATAGCAGGATGTTTATAATTCATGTATTTTTTATAACAATGAATTAAAAATGCTTTAATCATATATATAGAACTGAAGCCGTTAGTTGAAGCTGACGGGAATGAAAGAGTCTTTATTCTTTATTATTAAATTACTAGTTTAGTTTCTATCTGTCTTTATTTTTATAATAAAATTGAATAATTTCAATTTCCTCTTTACCAATTAGAAATACTTTCATAAGCTAGAGAAATAACCTTTCATTCAGTCAGCTTCAGCTGGCTGCTTTTTTTTAAAATAATTCATTGTGTTAGCTGAAGCTGACGGCAATGAAAGAGTTTTTATTCTTTATTATTAAATTACTAGTTTCTATCTGTCTTTCTTTTTTATAATAAAATTGAATAATTCAATTCCCTCTTATTAATTAGAAATACTTTTATAGCTAGAGAAATAACCCTTCATTACAGTCAGCTTCAGCTGACTACTTTTTTTTAAAATAATTAAATAATTATTTATTGAAATAAAAGAGAATACTTTATTTCTTCTTCTTAAACATTTTATCCAACGCATCATCCAAAGACTTCTTCCCTACATGATGTACATCCTGATTTTTTATATACTGAATGAGCCTTGGAATGTCTGATTCACTTACTGATGCTGCCCAGTAGTCATCCTGCCATTCAAATCTTTCTTCAGTTAAACTTTTCTCGTTGATCCAATGAGAAGATTCACCTTTAATCATTTGACTTACCTTCGCAATAGTTTGTTCTCTACCAAGAGAAATAAGACAATGCATATGATCCACATAGCCATTTATGGCTTGTAAGAAGATGCCGTTCTTTTTACAATTGTCCATGATGTGTATCTGAACTTTTTTTCTAATTTCAAAAGGTAAAACTGGATTTCGGTGTTTAGTTGAAAAAACAATATGTACCCATATTCTGACGTATGACATAACTAATAAGATTAAAAAATGAATAATTAAAAAATGAAAAAAAATAATTTATAGCCGTTGACTAAGTCAACG
>JANOTP010000280.1:0-31363 GCA_031416415.1 Cytophagales bacterium
ATTCTCTCCCATCACGTAATAGATGAAATTGCGTATGTGGATAGCTATTTACTAATTCGTTAAAATTCTTGATGCGATTGGTAAAACCAGTGCCATTTGTATGCAGAAATCCAATTACATATTCCTGTTCTTTGATCTTAAATTGGAAGTGATCGGGAAGAATTTTTTTACCCAGTCGCATTTGCCCGATATCAAAGCGTTGTAATATCTGGAATGAGCCTAAAATCTCTGAAAGTATACCCCAGTCTCCTGATTCGGTGATAATGTGGGGACGTTCGTAGTCTCGATCTAGTTGGCTTTGCTTTTGCTGAATATATTCGACAATATTGTTATGTTCTGAAGTCGCAGGCTTAGGCGATCGCTTAGATTTCTGAGTTGGTTGGGGAAGTTCGACAACTGGTTGAGTAGTAAATTCGATTTCGAGTTGGGGCTTGAGTGTGGACGGTTCGGGATGGCTAGTTAAGGGCGGGATGGATGAATTGGCGCTAAGTTTTTGATTGATTTGCGCGATCGCTGCTTCTAGTTGAACTATTTGCTGCTCAATATGTTGCAATCTAAAATCGTCAGCATTATTAAGATTCGGAAGGGGTGAAGAAGTTAAAAGGGAGGGACTGACTAGAGGCAACGGAATATCATCCACCTTATGACGATAATAGGCAGCAGCACGATTTAGAACAGCCCGAATAGAATTCTTGCTGAGCATATCTTCAAGATCATCTGCATAAAATATTTGCTCTAGATCGAGGCTAGTACCTTGCAGTTTTGCTTTGAGAATTTCTTTGAGAATATTTTTGTCGGGTCGCGGTAATTCCACTTGGTCAGGGAAGCGATCAATCACAGCGCCATCAAAAAAACTTTGAAATTGCTGCCATCGGTCTGGGAAAAGGTTGAGAATTACTAAACTATTAGGAACAACAGTTAAGATTTCTTTAACAGCATTACCAAAATTGGTCAAAAGTGGCAATTTATCGCTTAATCCTTCCAATTGATCAAAAACTATAATTAAAGGTTCATCTAAAGTGGATAGTTTGCCAAACATGGCGATCGCTTGGAGTGCAAATTCTTCACGACTATTTCCTTCTTCCCAATTTTCTAAGTCAACTTTCTTCGCATCCTCTTCAGAAATTTCAATTCCTGCTAACCAGCGCCTGACAATACTTTTGAAATTTGGATCGATATAGCTACAAAATTTGAGAATGCCTTTGAGAATGCTTGCCGAATACCCTGCGGCATTATAATTTTCTTCCCACCAACGTAAAATATGCTGTCCAATTGCTTTCCATTGGGCTGGGCGAGAGCGGTAATCATAGAGTTTAAGAGGATTTTCATGTAGAATTGCGAGAACTTTTTTGCCATTTTCCGCTGATGCAAATTTTTCGCTTTGGCTAAGAATATTGACAAAACTATTCGCTAATAAAACCTCTAATTGCGTATGTTCAATCTTAGGAATTTTTTCGGCAAAGGACTCTAGAATACAGGTGTAGGTATGATAAGTCACAGTGTCAGCATTATTAGGCTGACGAATGAACAGCAGTCGATTGGTTTTTAATACATCTGTTGCCAATCTCATCATCAAATGAGTTTTCCCTGATCCCGCTTCACCGATGACCACAGCTCCGCGACTTTGCCGATTTGGATCATTCTTGATATCGATCAAAATTGACTTGAGCCGCTTAAATTCACCCTGATAAAGTGTCTGTAGATCGATATGATGCTGAAAAGGGTTGTCAACACGGCTGCTGCTAAACGGATTAGGAATATTTTGCAAGCTATCGTTCATAACAGTTAGAGCGAAGGTTTCTTGGATTTTGAGAGCAGTCTCTTACGCATTGCCACTGTACCAGCTTCCGTATAGGTAAGACAAAGTATATTGTGTGGTTTTGTATCGGTATCGGTAAGAATTTTTCCTATTCTTGCAGAAAGTATTTGCGTCTTACCAGTACCCGGTCCAGCAATTACAAGAAGAGGTCCTTCAATCTGATCTACTGCTGATTTTTGACCAGGATTTAATTTTTTCAGTTCTTCGAGAAAGGTAAGATCGTAGTGATGTTTCATAAGAAGTCTGATTATTATAATAGTCTCTTTATTGATCCGAATGTTTAACTTCTACATCAATTTTTAATAAATTTGAATTGGCTTTCGCTAATAATTTATTTGTTTCAAGATTCCAGAGTTCTGCTTGTACATGATGAATCTGTCTTCCTTTTTTCACAATAAAAGATTTGGCCGTGATAACATCACCTTCTTTACCTGGGTAAAAATAATCTACATTTAGATTGACTGTAGTATAAAAATTTTTAGCTCCAAGAGAAACTACCGTAGCTCCCATAAGATCATCGAGTATTCCAGCGATTACTCCTCCATGCAGTGTTCCTATACCATTGGTCATCTCTTTCCTTACAATATATTCAGCAGTAAGGTTACCTTCTTCAACCTCCCTGAGAATTCCTTTCATCCATGCACCATAACGAGAGGGATTGTTTTCAAATTCTTTGCCTATATAAGATTTAAATAGGGGTAGTATTTTATTGTCTTCCATGGTTAGTTTTTAAATAGTATTGAAGATTTAAATATTATAGTTATATAAAGTCAAGGCGTCATTGCGAAGAATACAAGCATAGCGCAGGATTCTGAAGCAATCTGTCAGCTACGAAGCTTGAACCCATTTAATAATAATACTGTATGTAGTTTCATATCAACACTTCTTTGTCGTAAGCAAATTGCTTCATCGTATTAGCTACGGCAACACTCCTCGCAATGACGGGTTTATTTCTTTAAATTTTAATACTATTTAACTAAGTACATCTACAGTTATTTAATACCAAATTTAGTTATTTTAATTTTTCCTTTAAAAAAGAAGCGGTAAAATTATCTTTTAATTGGATCATATCTTCTGGTGTTCCTTCAAAACAAATTGTTCCTCCTTTATCGCCTCCTTCTGGCCCAAGATCTATTACCCAATCAGCATTTTTTATTATTTCCATATTATGCTCAATAATAATTACACTATTACCTTGTTCTACTAGGGCATTGATTGCAGTCAACAGTTTTTTTATGTCGTGAAAGTGAAGTCCTGTAGTTGGTTCGTCGAAGATGAATAAAATTTGTTCTTTTGAACTTGAAGGTGTTTTATTTAAAAATGACGCAAGTTTTACACGCTGCGCTTCTCCACCAGAAAGCGAACTAGACGATTGTCCTAATTTTACATAACCTAATCCAACATCGAAAAGTGGTTTTAGTTTCTCCACAATTTTTGGTTTTTCTATAAAAAATGAGAGGCTTTCTTCAATTGTTAAATCTAATATTTCATTTATTCCTTTTTCTTTGTATTTTACTTCTAATAATTCTTGTTTAAAACGTTTACCATCACATGCCTCGCACTTCAAGCGTATGTCTGCCATGAATTGCATTTCTACAGTAGTTTCGCCTTCTCCTTGACACATCTCACATCTTCCGCCATCTACATTGAATGAAAAATGTCCTGGTTTATAACCCCTTGTTTTAGCGAGTGCTTGATCGGCATATAACTCACGAATTATATCGTATGCTTTTACATAAGTTACAGGATTTGATCTGGAAGATTTACCAATTGGATTTTGATCAATGTATTCGACTTGTGTGATACGTTGTGTGTAGCCCGCCATACCATCGAATTTTCCTGTGAAATCTCCCACCATTCCAAGTTGCTTGGATAATGCAGGTACAAGGATTTTTTTTACGAGGGTAGATTTTCCCGAACCACTAACTCCTGTTACAACAGTCATTACTCCTAAAGGAAATTTGACTGTTACATTTTTAAGATTATTTTCTTTACCGCCTTTTACTTCTACATACTCTTTCCATTCTCTACGGCTCTTTGGTATTTCAATTTTATCAATATGATTGAGGTATCTAAAGGTATGAGACTGGGCAAGTGTATCCGTTATTGCTTCATTATTTTTTAATGTTATTTCTGCAGCGTTTAATTGAAAAATCAGTTCTCCACCATGTCTACCCGCATCAGGCCCTATATCTATGATTTGATCTGCAGCTCGCATTACTTCTTCTTCGTGTTCTACTACGATAACAGTATTGCCCATGTCGCGCAACATAAGAAGTACGTCAATTAATTTTTTGGTGTCTTTTGGATGAAGCCCAATACTTGGTTCGTCCAATATATACATAGACCCTACAAGAGCACTACCTAAAGAGGTAGCAAGCTTTATACGTTGATGCTCTCCACCTGAAAGTGATGAGGTAAGTCTGTTTAAGGTTAAATAGCCTACGCCTACTTTATCCATATAACTTAGGCGATTAGTAATTTCAGTTAAAATTCGCTGAGCTATTTTTTTATCGTATTCGTTTAATTCAATAGAGCTGAAAAAGTTGAGTGCTTCGCCAATAGGCATCAATACAATGTCTGTAATGGAGTTGCCGTTAATTTTTACATACGAGGCATCTTTTCTTAATCTAGAGCCGCGACAATCAGGGCAGTGTGTACGGCCTCTGTAACGGGAAAGCATTACACGGTATTGAATCTTGTGTGTTTGTGTTTCCAGAAATTTAAAAAAGCTGTCAAGTCCTTCAAAATATTTATTGCCCGTCCACAAAAGTTGTTTTTCTTCTGCACTAAGATCGTTATAAGAGCGGTGAATTGGGAAGTCAAATTTAATACCATTTTTGATAAGTGGTTTTTCCCATTCTTGCATCTTTTCTCCTCTCCAAGGTGCTATGGCGCCTTCAAAGACAGACATCTGTTTATTTGGAATTACCAAGTCTTCATCAATCCCAAGCACTGATCCAAAGCCTTCACAGCGTTTACAGGCTCCATAAGGATTGTTAAAACTAAAGAAATTGGCACTTGGCTCTTCAAATAAGATTTTATCTAATTCGAATCTGTCGGAAAAGGATTTAGTTTCTTTGCCAACTATTTCAACAATACAATCTCCTTCTCCTTCAAAAAAAGCTGTCTGAATAGAATCGGCTAATCTAAATTGAGATTCTTCTTCTTGTTTATTTAAAACAATCCTATCAATTAAAATAAAGATCTCTTTGATTTTTTTTATGTCGGCTGGTTTTGTTAAAACTTCTTCGATAAAGTTTGTGGTGCCGTCAGCAACTATTCTAGTAAAACCTTTTTGTAAAAGAACTTTTAATTCTTCTTCTCTTTTTCTTCCTTCTTTTATTTTAAGTGGAGTAGAGATTAATATTTTTTCTCCTTCAGGGAAATTGTAAATGTAATTTACTACATCCGTAATAGTGTCTTTTTTTACTTTTTTGCCTGATACAGGTGAATACGTATGGCCTATTCTTGCAAACAGTAATTTTAAATAGTCGTAAATCTCAGTACTCGTCCCAACAGTGGAACGTGGATTTTTAGAAGTTACTTTTTGTTCAATTGCAATAGCGGGAGACACACCTTTAATATAATCTACTTCCGGTTTTTGCATCCGTCCTAAAAATTGACGAGCGTATGAACTAAGGCTTTCCACGTACATTCTCTGACCTTCAGCAAAAAGCGTATCAAAAGCAAGAGATGATTTACCAGAACCTGACAGCCCTGTTATGACAACCAATTTATTTCTAGGAATGGCAACGCTAAGATTTTTAAGGTTATTTACTCTAGCGCCTTTGATAATAATATGATGCTTTGGATCTAGTTGATCTATAGCTTGAGTATTTTCTAGTTGTTCCTGAATTAAAGGCATATAATTTTATTAAGGCAGTAAATTTACACAAATATTCACAGCTAATGAAGTTTTTAAATCTTCCTACTACTGAGTAGAATGAAACAAGGGATTGGTATGAATAGTTCTGGGGTATTTAAACGAGAAGTAAGTAGGAATAAAAAGTCAAAGTGCTTTTTATTCATTGTAAAGTACCTGAAGTAATGTTTGTCCCACAGCCTTTAAGGTGGCCTTGTCTATTACCTGCATATTGTCGTTTTGAGTATGCCAGTAGTTACCAAATCCTGATCCTGATTCATATTCAATAATATCAATCATAGGTATTTGTCCAAGTTTATTTACATAAAAATGGTCATCGGTAATATCCCCAGTTGTTTGATGGATGAAATATTGATTGTAACCTAAAGCAGAAGCCTGATCCCAAACTTTATTTACTATACTTGGCGCATATTCCATAGAGACACCTTCTTTACTAAACCGCGCGCCTTTTGCACCCACCATGTCAAGTAGAATTCCATAATACGCTGAATAGTTTGGGACATGTTTGTTTTTTGCCCAGTATTGCGATCCTAGGCAATAAGAATCTTGGTGTTCACTTTTTCCATAATCTTCGGCATCAAATAAAATAATGTCAATACCCACGGTAGGTTTTTTCTCCGAGCTATTTATGGTTCTTGTTATTTCTAATAAAACCCCTGCTCCGCTAGCGCCATCATTTGCTCCATCAAACGTTTTGGTTGGATTTTTTTTGTCTTCGTCCGACCACGGTCTTGTATCCCAATGTGCAGCAAGAAGAATTCTTTTTGTTGCAGTGGGATTTATAGAAGCTATAATATTTTTGGAACGAAGTGTTTTGCCATCAAATCCTTTTGCTTGAAAATCTTGTTCTATTAACACTGCGCCATACTTTTTAAACGTAGTTACAAAGTAATCAGAACAGCGAATATGAGCAGGAGTATTGGCTATTCTTGGTCCAAAAGAAACCTGTTTAGCAATAAAGAAATAGGCAGAGTCTGAATTGAATGCTGGGGCTTGAATTGTAGGTTTTTTGATATCCTCATTACTAGTAATAATCGTATCGTCCTTTTTAACACCCTCTTCGCAAGAGGAAAATAAAAAGATACCAACGACCAACAAAATAAAAATAAATTTAATCTTATTTGTTAAATATGTCTTACTCAAATTTCTCATTCAAAAAGTATTTATTTTATTAAATTTTAAACATTTAACTTTCAACTTTCCACCTTAAACTTTCCACCTACTCCTCATACGCCCAATCTACCCCTTGTTTCATGTCTTTTAGAACAATACCTTGTAGTTTAAATTGCCCACGAATCATGTCTACTTTATCGTATTGTTTCGTAGCTTTAGCATCTTTATAAAGTTCGATTAGTGCTTGTATAAAACCATCCAT
Organism: Cytophagales bacterium; assembly: GCA_031416415.1. GTDB lineage: Bacteria > Bacteroidota > Bacteroidia > Cytophagales > Cytophagaceae > JANYCO01. Next base: position 7,081 of record JANOTP010000280.1, read on the forward strand.
ATCAGCAGATTTTTCTTCTATTAACCCTAGTATTTCTTCTACTAATAAAATATAAGAACTAATCATTTTGGTAAAAAGTTCTTTTTCTATTACTCCGCTATCAATACTCCCTGTATAGATAGAATTAATCTTCTTTAATAGGTTAAACAAATGACCTATTGTAATGGCAGTATTAAAATCATCATTCATGCCATCAAAACACAAATCAATTAATTTTGTTATTTCATCATTTAACTTTGAGTCTTTAGTCTTTTGAGTTTCGGAGTAGGTTAGTTTTTTTGCTATTCGCAATCCGTTGATCATCTTTTTATACCCTTTATTGGCAGCCACGAGCGAGTCGTTTGAGAAATCAAGAGTGCTTCTGTACTGTGCCTGTAGTATAAAAAATCTTACGGTCATTGGGCTGTAAGCGTTTTCAAGTAGAGGGCTTGAACCAGTGAACAGTTGATTTAGAGTTATAAAATTACCTAAACTCTTGGCCATTTTTTGACCGTTAATTGTAATCATATTGTTGTGCATCCAGTATTTGGCTGGACTACAACCGTTGCAAGCATTGGATTGTGCGATTTCACTTTCATGATGAGGAAACATTAAGTCCATTCCACCACCATGAATATCAAATTGTTTTCCCAAATATTTACCACTCATTGCCGAACATTCTAGGTGCCAACCTGGGAACCCTTCACTCCAAGGCGAAGGCCAGCGCATGATGTGTTCGGGTGAAGCTTTTTTCCATAGCGCAAAATCAGCTGATTTTCGTTTTTCATTTTGTCCTTCAAGGTCTCTGCTTCCTGAAAGTAAATCTTCTACAATTCGCCCTGAAAGTTTTCCATAGTCGCTGTTTTTTGCGTATTTTTCTACATCAAAATAAACGGAACCATTACTTTCATAGGCATACCCATTTTTAATGATTTCGTTAACCATAGAAATTTGTTCTGTAATATGCCCCGAAGCGTGTGGTTCAATGCTGGGAGACTTTACATTTAATTTTTTCATTGCCTCATGATATGCTTCTGTATAAAGCTGGACTATTTCCATAGGTTCCAGTTTTTCTAGACGCGCCTTTTTAGCAATTTTATCTTCCCCATCGTCGGAATCCTGCTCTAGGTGACCCACATCCGTTATATTTCTTACGTAACGTACTTTATAACCTAGATGAAGTAAGTACCTGTAAACAACATCAAAGGTTATTGATGGTCTTGCATTTCCCAGATGCGCTTCGCCATATACGGTTGGGCCACAAACATACATACCAACATGCGGTGCATTTATTGGCTCAAAAAGTTCTTTTGTCCTTGATAAAGTATTATAGACTTTTAATTTTTCTTTCATTCTAATGTATATGATTTTTACTACTGGTTACGTTTATTCAAAAACGTAAGAAGCAGAAATCGGAAAATGATCCGAATAGTTCATTTCTTTATGTATTGTGAATTTATTTACTTTTAAACCTTTCCCAAAAAATTGATTGTCAATTCTTAAAAGAGGGAGTTTCCCATTATATGTTACTCCCAGTCCAGTGCCACACTTTTGAAAAGCGTTGTCTAACTCATCACTAAGTTCTTCGTATGCATACCCGTAAGGAGGCTCATTAAGGTCGCCACAAACAATAATTTTATAAGAGCAGCTATTTATATGACGCATCAGTACGTCAATTTGCCGGCCACGTTGAATGCTTCCATTTTTGTACCTCAATAAAATAGTTACCCATTTGTTTCTTGATTCATCATCAAATTTTGCATTAACAATATCATTTTCATCAATAGACATTGACTGTAGGTGAATATTGTAGATCCTGATAGTGTCGTTGTTTATCACTATATCTGCAAAGATAATTTGATTGTTAGAGTGCTCTCTAAATTTTATTTCGCCTTTATTGATAATTGGATATTTACTAAAAATTGCCATTCCAAATTTTTGAAAAGAAGATTCTAAAAATGGAGCGACATAGGAGTGAGGAAATTTTTTTTTGATTTCTTTTTCAGTAAAGAATATGGGATTGGTTTCGTTAGAATAAAATTCTTGCAAACAAGCTACGTCAGCCTTGAAGTTTTTTACCCATTTCAACATGCCTTTTGATGAATTATAATCTTTGTCTTTCAAGTGATCGTAAACATTGAAAATTCGCACATTACAATTTAAAACTGTAAACGCCTTTTCAGAATTACTTGCCTTTCCTATAGCGATCGAACGATCAATAAATTTGTATCCAATTAGAATTACTAACAAGGATAATAGACCTGTGTAAAAAGGCCTTTTAAACACCCATATAATAACAAATAGAACATTAATGAGAATGAAAAAAGGTATAAGAAGTATTAAAAATGCTACAATGGGGAAATCTTGAGGAGGAATATCTGGGATATAATAGAGCAATAGTGTTAAAATCACTGCTATTATATTAGAAATCAAGGTAAATCCTATTTTCACTGGTAAATTTGTCTTTTAGAAGTGCAATTTCATTAATTTTGTATTAAGAACAGATATATAAGGGTAATATTTTGTTTGTAAAATGATTTTGATTAAATTTGCACCAAATTAAGGGAAGATAAAAGAGGGGACAAAGTCCCCTCTTTTATTTGAAAAACAGTAAAAAAATGGAAATAGAGGACAGAATTAGAGTTTTGGCTGAGGAAAGTCTTCCCGGAAACGAGTTCTTTATAGTTGAAATTAAAGTAACTGGGAAGTCAACTCAACAGAAAGTTTTGGTGATTATAGACGGTGACAACGGGATAAGCATTGACGATTGTGCTGAATTGAGCAGAAAGTTGGGTGATGCCTTAGATGAATCAGATTTATTACCTGAAGCATTTCATCTTGAAGTTTCGTCTCCAGGGGCTGATGAACTAATAAAAAATCCAAGACAGTATTTAAAGAATACTGGAAGAAGATTTGAAATTTTAAGCGAAGACGATGAGGTAATTATCGGCACGTTGGAAAGTGTTAAAGAAGATAGTATAATAATAATACCTGAATTGAAGAAGAAAAAAGCTTCAGGCAAAGATAAAAAAGAAGAAATTGTAAAGGTGGAACTACCTTACAATAAAATTAAAAAGTCAAATGTTATAATTTCATTTAAATAATGGAAACCACTGCATCTCTTATTGAATCGTTTGCCGATTTTGCGAAATCGAAAAACATAGATCGTCCTACAATGATCAGAATACTGGACGATGTGTTCAGAACAATGATTAGAAAAAAACATATCACCGACGATAACTTTGACGTGATTATCAACGCCGACAAGGGTGACCTTGAAATCTGGTGGAGACGTGAAATCGTTTCAGACGATTTTGCTGAAGATAGTTTTGATTATGACGAGAACAAACATATCTCTTTGACGGATGCTAAAAAAATAGAAGAGGATTTTGAAGAAGGAGAAGAGGTAGCGAAGGAAGTTAAACTAGAAGATTTTGGTCGTAGAATGGTTCAGACCGCTCGCCAGACGCTTATTCAAAAAGTAAAAGATCTTGAAAAAGATATTTTATTTCAAAAGTATAAAGAACTTGTTGGGGAAATTATAGTTGGAGAAGTTTACCAAATACTTGGAAAAGAAGTATTGTTGATTGATGCTGACAACAATGAACTAGTTCTTCCTAAAAGCGAACAGATTCACAAGGATCGTTATAAAAAAGGAACGAATGTTAAAGCTGTAGTACAAAGAGTGGAAATGACCAACGGTAATCCAAGAATTGTACTTTCAAGAACATCTCCTACTTTCTTAGAAAGGTTATTTGAGCAAGAAGTTCCTGAAGTTTACGATGGGTTAATTTCTATTAAGAAAATAGTAAGAGAGCCAGGGGAAAGAGCTAAAGTTGCTGTTGAATCTTATGACGATAGAATAGATCCCGTAGGTGCTTGTGTGGGTATGAAAGGTTCTAGAATTCACAGTATAGTACGTGAATTGGAAAATGAGAATATTGATGTAATTAATTTTACAGACAATCAAGAATTATATATTGCTAGAGCTTTAAGTCCTGCAAAAATATCAAGTTTAAAAATTGATCAGGAAAATAGTAAAGTAGCTGTCTTCTTGAAACCAGATCAAGTTTCTTTGGCAATAGGTAAAGGAGGACAAAATATTAAACTTGCCAGCAGATTGGTAGGTATGGATATTGATGTATTCCGTGAATCGTTTGAAGCAGAAGATGAAGATGTGGCTCTTACAGAGTTCTCTGATGAAATAGATGCGTGGGTTCTAGAGGAACTTAAACGTGTTGGCTTGGATACAGCAAGAAGCGTTCTTGCTTTAACTAAAGAAGATTTACTAAGAAGAACAGAGTTAGAAGAAGAAACAATTGAAGATATAGTAAATATATTAAAACAAGAATTTGAATAAAATGCCGAATAGGTATTTTTAAATAAACTATAAAAAGTAAGGAATGTCAGAGGATAAGATGAAGCGACTCAGCCAGGTGGCTAAAGAATTAAATATTAGTGCTGCAAGGGCAGCCGAATATTTGGTTTTGAAAGGGCATGTCGTAGAGAGTAACCCCAATTTTAAAATTACTTCCGTGCAATATGAGTTGCTAATGAAGGAATTTGAGTCGTCAGTTTTAGACAAGAAAGAAGCTTCTGAGAAGATTATAGGTAAAAAACCTGACAACGTAGTTATTAATGCTATTAGTTCTAAAAAAAGAACTGAGGATGAGGATGAAGAAATATTGATCAAAAATCTTATTTCTGAGAAAAAAGAGCGCGAAAAAACAGTTGCTGAAGAAGTAGTTGCCGATATAATTCCTGTTGAGCCAGAGCCAGAAATTGAAGTTCCAGAAGAACTTACTTCAGGAGTAAAACTTCAGGGAATAAAAGTAGTAGGGAAGATTGACTTAGAAGAAAAGAAACCTAAAAAAGGCGTTTCTTCTAAAAAAGAAGTTGAGAAGAAGGAAGTAGAGAAAAAAGAAGTCGAGAAAGTTATAGAAACTGAACCCGAGATAGAGGTTAAACAAATTACTAAAACGGAAACGGTTGAAGAAGTAAAGGTTGAGGTTGAAGTAGTACCCGTTCCAGAAGTTGTAGCCGAAGTAAAAAAAGAAGAGCTACCAGTAAAAGCAGAAGAAGTACCTACAGAACTTATCGAGGCCAAAGCAGAAACGCTGAAAGGACTTACTGTTTTAGGTAAAATTGAATTGCCTGTAGCTGTTGATAGAAAGAAAAAAATAGAGGACGATAAGAAAGATAAAAAGAAACGTAAACGCGTTCGTATCACTTCTGCCCCTGTCAAAAATTTCAATGAATTTAATAAAGACGGAACGAAAGGGAAACCTACTACTGAGCGCCCTAAGACGCCAGAAAAAGTAACTGCGTCAGACAAAGAAATACAAGATAAAATAAAATCTACACTTGCTAAATTAAGCAGTGGTAGTGTCAATACTGGTGGCAATAGAGCTAAATACAGAAAAGACAAACGTAATGCTTTTGCTGAAGCCAATGAGGAAAGATTACTTCAGGAAAAAGAAGATGCTAAAACATTAAGAGTTACAGAATTTATTTCTGCAAACGATCTTGCATCCATGATGGAAGTTTCCGTTACACAGATTATTTCTGCGTGTATGGGATTAGGAATGTTTGTTTCTATTAACCAACGATTAGATGCGGAAGCGATCACTGTTATTGCAGATGAATTCGGATACGATGTACAATTTACGTCTGCTGAGGAAGAAGTAGAAGCGATTGAAGCGACAGAAGATTCTGAAGAAGATTTATTGCCACGTGCTCCGATTGTTACGATCATGGGTCACGTCGATCATGGTAAAACATCTCTTCTAGATTATATCAGAAAATCAAAAGTAGCGTCTGGTGAAGCAGGTGGAATAACACAACACATCGGTGCTTATAATGTGATTACCGATTCTGGTAAAGCTATTACATTCCTAGATACTCCTGGTCACGAAGCGTTTACAGCGATGCGTGCTAGAGGTGCAAAAATTACCGATATTGTAATTATCGTAGTTGCTGCAGATGATAACGTGATGCCTCAAACAAAAGAGGCCATTAATCACGCTATGGTAGCGGGTGTGCCAATAGTTATCGCTATAAATAAAATTGATAAAGCAGGTGCTAATCCTGATAAAATTAAAGAAGAACTTTCTAAATTAAATATCCTTGTTGAAGATTGGGGTGGTAAATATCAGTGCGAACTGATTTCCGCTAAATCAGGTATTGGTATTGCAGAACTTCTTGAAAAAGTATTGCTTGAAGCAGAAATGCTAACACTAAAAGCAAATCCAAATAAAAACGCTGTTGGAGCAATTATAGAAGCCTCTTTAGATAAAGGTCGTGGTTATCTTGCTACTGGTATGGTGCAGGCGGGTACATTGAAAGTTGGAGATGTAATTCTTGCTGGTGCTAACTTTGGTCGTGTGAAAGCAATGTACGATCATAGAGGTGTTAAAATTATGAAAGCTGGACCTTCTACTCCAGTTCAGATACTTGGTCTAAACGGAGCTCCTCAAGCGGGCGACAAGTTACAAGTGATGGAAGAGCGCGAGGCAAGAGAAATCGCTACCAAGCGTGAGCAATTGATTCGTGAGCAATCTATCCGTACCAAAAAACACATCACTCTTGATGAGATTGGTAGACGTCTTGCGATTGGTAACTTTAAAGAACTTAACATCATCGTTAAAGGTGATGTGGATGGTTCGGTGGAAGCACTTTCCGATTCGTTATTGAAATTATCTACAGAAGAAATTCAGGTTAGAATTATACATAAAGGTGTTGGCGCTATTTCTGAATCTGATGTACACTTAGCTTCGTCTTCGGATGCAATTATCGTAGCCTTCCAGGTAAGACCATCTTCTTCTGTTAGAAAAATTGCTGAAGAAGAAGAGATTGAAATCCGTATCTATTCTATTATCTACGATGCCATCAACGATGTGAAAGCAGCGATGGAAGGTATGTTAGAGCCGAAAATGGAAGAAAATATCGTTGGTTCTGCTGAAGTAAGAGTTGTATTCAAAATTTCTAAAATAGGTACAATTGCTGGTTCTTATGTTACAGAAGGTATGATCAAACGTAACAATCAAGTTCGTGTGATTCGTAACGGTATCGTAATGCACACAGGTAAAATTGATGCATTGAAACACATGAAAGAAGATAGAAGCGAAATTAAATTCGGTTTCGAATGTGGTATCAGCGTTGTCAACTTCAACGATATTGAAGAAGGCGATATAATTGAATCGTTTGAAGAAAAAGAAGTGAAAAGAAAATTATAAAAAATAAAATTTATCAAAAGCCTCAGTTAATTACTGAGGCTTTTTTTTAGCTTAAAATTTTAATCGAGGAAAGTATGAAAGTGAAAAGTCTAATATTCTTGTTTGTTATTTTATGTCAACTATCTATTTTTAATAGTTATGCTCAGAATAAAAAAAAGGTGGATGGTCCAAGATGGCGTGTTGGTTTAAATTTTCACTATGCTACAAGTTTCAAAAACGTTACGATACAATATCCCGGGCTAGGTTATAACGGGATATTGGGAGGTTTCACAGGCAAGGGACTTAGTGTTTTTACCGGATATAGATTTCATAAATATTTAGTGGCAGAAATTGAGACTGGTATTTTATTAAATAGTTATAATCGTGCTTACAATAATGGGTTGGTTATCATAGGTAGGTTCAATAAGTTTTATGCTCATCCTACAGTAAAGTTTATTTACCCTATTTATAAAGGAGATTATAGAAGTGTCAATCTTTTTGTTGGAGGCGGATTTGGAATAAATGGTTCTGGCAGATTTTATTTAGAGGAACGTTACGATACGTTCAAAGATATTGCTTACGTGAAATATAACCAACCGATGATAGCTCCCTTCGCTGTGTTTGGAGGAGAATTATTATTAGGCGATTTTGGAAATATTATAGTAGGATTTAAGTATCAGAATGGAAGTTATTCGGCAAAAGAATATAAAGTTTCCTATAATCCTCTTTTAACGCTTGACGATGCACCTAAAGAATTAAAGTCTTTAAATGCCCAAGGAATAGGATTTTATTTGGGAGTGATAAGGGAGTTTTAGGTTATTTATAGCAACAACATTTGAGTTTGTAAATATATTTTACCCTCAGCCATACTTAATTTACCTTCTTATCTCAATAGTTCTGTATTTAATAGAATCAGTTCTGTTAAATACCTCTCTAGTTCTGTATTTAACAGAATTAAAGAGGGTAAAAACCGCTTTAGTTCTGTATTTAATAGAATTAGTTCTGTTAAAAACCTCTTTAATGATGTATTTAACAAAACTAATTTAGCTTTTAATAGTAATTAAGGGTGGTTTTTGCTGTTTATTTTAGTAAGAGAGTATATTTATAAGGAATAAGATCTCGTCGTATATTGAATTTTTAGTTAGAAATGCTAATAACTGAAAAAATGTGTAAAGTAGAATATTCTATTTTGAGTATATTTTTATTTATTTTAGTAACGTTTTAGTTTTTTTTGCGTCTTATAAATAGTGACTTATGTCAAAAATTAAAAAACCGGCCAAATTCATTAATATTTAAATTTTTATTACTTATATCAATACAATGAGAATTCAAAAAGTAGTTCCCCTAATATTATTCATTATATCTTTATGTAGTTTCAAGGCACTATCGTTAGACTATTATTGGGTAAATGGAGGCGGACAATGGTCGGATTATTCAAACCATTGGGCAAAGACTTCTGGTGCTTCGCAAATGCACAATCAAGTGCCAACCCCTTTTGACAATGTTATTTTTGACCAAAATTCATTTAGTTCAAATCGCGATACGATAGATTTTAACGTGACCGTTTTAACTTGTAATTCTATGGATTGGTCGGGTGTCAATAAAAATGTCATTGTGAACGGATTGGCAGAACATTCGCTGCACCTTTATGGATCGCTCACACTCTCGGGCAAGCTTACCTTGCTTTTCCCAGGAAATATTTACTTTAAATCTACAGGCACTTCCAATACCATTACAATGAATGGCGCCGCTGTTGCCCAAAACGTCCTTAGCTTTGATGGAAGCGGAAGCTGGACTATTACCGACTCCCTAAATGCGCTGCGCATCTATCATATCGCTGGTAAGTTGCAAACCAACGACAAAATAGTACGATGCCTCTCTTTCGAGTCCTATTCCAATTTTGTCAGAACACTCTTATTAGGCAAATCGGACATTATCAGCAATTTAATAAATATAGGCGGTAGCAATCTTACAATGGATGCAACACAAAGTACTTTCTCTATTGTAGGAGGAAATGCCTGGTTTGCCGTCTATGGTTTTTCTACTTCAAAAATAAAACAAGTGCGGTTACTTAATACGAGTTACCCTACGATTAATAGCCAAAGAGCTATCGGTAAAATTTATTGTTCTGCGTTATCGTCTAATGTCTCTATAACCTGCTCGAATACATTGGATACCTTAATTTCATATTGTTATTTAGTAGAAGTAAAAAGCGCTGTTTCCCTTGCTTATTTTTACGCCTACAAGTCTACAATTGTCTTAAATCAAACTTATTATATCAAACATTTGGCGATTGATAGTGTAAATTCGTTTTCTTTTAAAGATATGGCTTCCATAACCATTGATTCATGGACCCAAACAGGAAACAGTTGCAGCAACTATCTTTATATTAGAAATTCCACTACACTCCAATTGTATTTAGCCATTGGAATTAACCTCACTTATACCTTCCTGCAAAACATAAGTGTTTATTCTTCTGGTTCAGCACCTACCTGCCAGGGTGGTGACTTGGGAGGAAATTCAGGCTGGACATTTACAAGCCTCTCTTCACAAGATATGTTTTGGATTGGCGAATCAGGAAATTGGCGCGACCCTACCCATTGGTCCTATTCTAGTGGTGGTAGCAGTTGTGGCTGTATTCCAAGTCCTACAAACAATGTAGTGATGGACGCAGCCTCTTTCAATAGTGCAAATAGTAAAGTTATTTTGGATCAGAAATACCAAGAAATCTTTTTTCATTCTATGGATTGGTCGGGTACCGATATAAACGTTTTTTGGGGAACGTCTTATCCGTACACCACAAAAGCGTTTGCTACAGGATCTATTACAATGACATCGTATTTTACAATTGGATGGATATCTTCTGAGCTAACTATGCTATCCAGTGCTATCGAAACCTTTAAATCATTCAACTTTTTGTTCCAAGCAATAAAAATACAAGGATCAGGTGAAGTGCATTTGTTGGATGATTTAAATTGCAGCGTACTCAGACTTACTGCAGGAAAATTTTTCACAGAAGGGCATACGTTAACAGCAGATTTTATGAACCAATCTAACGGATGGATAGATTATTCAAATTCAATTCTTAACGTAACCGAGTTATCCTTTGCAACGAGCAAAACATTGTCTGTATCGACCAACTCTATTATTAATTGCAAAACAATCACTGCACCTTATACAGGCTTATTAAATATCGTAAACTGTACGAACGTATATAATTATGACATGTTGCTTTCCTTTAACAATTGTACTGTAACTAAATTATCGTTGAATGGGCACTTTAAATTAACGAATGATTTCACGGCAGATAGTGTCTTGTATTATGAAAAGGCTAGAATTACGGGTGGTAAAATAACCCTACTTGGAGGGATAAAATGTTTTGGTACGTGCGACAAACTTATTTCCTTCATCAATCATTCCTTTGTCAAGAGCTCAGGTACAATTTCGGTGCAGTATGTTTCTCTTAAAAATTCTACTACAAGTGGAGGCGCTTCGTTTTTCGCTGCTTCGTCGCTGGATTTGGGCGGAAATACTGGATGGTCCCTTTCTCCTCTTATCACTGGCGCACTCTACTGGATTGGAGGTACTGGAAATTGGACGGACCACAATCATTGGTCTACTACTAGCGGCGGAAGCCCTGTAGCTTGTGGCTATCCTTCTCGTTTTAATAATGTAAACTTTGACCAAAACTCTTTTACTGCGGCAGCAAACAACGATGTAACCATAGATATTAACGATGTGCAATGCGACACCTTTAACACCTCACTTTTGGCTAAGCAAGTAAGATTTGTGAGTTCTAATTATACGGTTGGCAATATGTACATATTTGGATCTGCTTATTTTAGCAAAAATAATTATAATAAATTTGAAGGGTTAATCATCACTCTTGCTTCCGAAAACAAAGGAGAAGAGCTTAAAACAAATGGTAGCGTAATTCCATCCTTGGCATTCAATACTATGACTGGCGGATATACTTTAAAAGATAGCCTAACAGCAAACAGGCTGGATATTCAAAATGGAGAAATCTGGCTTAATAACAGAACGATAAATGCATGTACAATAAACATAAAACTTGACAATAATTTAGTTCTCAATATTGACTCTGCCACAATTAATGTTTCGGTTGACGCACCTACCCAATCTGAATTTAGACTACAAAACACGAGCACTGGCCTCTCGCATTTTAGTAGCATTCAATCAAAAATTAACGTGATTGGAAATTATAAAGGTTATTCGGTCTCAAACTATTTTTACTCTTCAGGAAATCCTACCCTTTACAATGAGATAAATTTCATGAATGGGAAAACAGATTATTTTAACTGTGACAATTGTACTGTAAGCGCCTTTACTACCTCTAGTATAGTCACTAAAATATCAGGTTCAAGTACGTTTGGCAATTTCAAAGTAGTACCAGGACGAACAGTGTCCTTCGCCAATAACCAAACGTTTACAGGCGATATAGACGCAGTAGGATTTCCTGGATTTCCTATTTTCTTAAACTCCTTAACAAACGGTTCGACGATAAAGCTTACTAAAAATAGTGGTGCTGTATGTTTTGACTATTTATACCTAGAAGACCTCACTGTACAAGGTGGTGCACAATTTATTGCCGGTCCAAATAGCTCAGACATTAACAACAACAGTGGTTGGGATTTTACGTCTACCTGCTTAAAAATAGGTATCGTTGCCGATAATGACTTCTACTGTTTCAATGAAATGATTTCTATACCTATTACAACAGGCTCGGCTAACTGCAACGCAGGCAATACATTTATACTTCAACTTTCAGCCCCTAACGGTACGTTTACCAGTTTTACGAATTTAGATACATTGGATGCCATCAGTTCTGATACATTTAAATTTAAACTTCCAAGCACTATCACGCCTAGTAATCATTATCGAATCCGTGCCTATGCCTCTGACCCTTACTTGGTAAGTGCGGATAACGGATTTGACATCACTATCGGAGCACTGAAAAAAATATACTTAGATGTGGATAAAGACTATGCTCCAGGGCACGAGTATTACCTGCAATGCTTACCCATACAGCCCGACACGCTCAATATAGTATTTGATTGCGACGACCACAATATAAATATTGCGCCCTACAACAGTGAAATATGTGGCAACGGTATCGACGACAATTGCAACGGCGTCATAGACGAAGGTGGAGTGCCAAAACCAGTCATAACCATCACTGCAGATTCTATCTTCTTTGAGTCGGTAAGCGATTACCCTATGATTGAATGGAGCGGTGTCGATTATTACTTTTCAAGTAATGCTTATCGAATCGCAATCCCTGACACGGTACAATATTATTTCAACAGCACCACAAATCAATGGATAGACTCTTTAGCTGTAGTAGATAAAGAGAACTTTAATATAATCTACGTAGCTTTCTCTTCGGATTGTATTTATTATGATACTGTCCAAACTTATAAAAATGTCACTGCAATTACAAAAAAAGTAGTGGGGCAAACGTTGTTATTGTCTCCAAACCCTACCAGAGAAACCCTCTATTTGGAAAGCTCTCATAGTATTAATGCTGTTGAAATTACAAACAGTATTGGCTCTTGCGTGTATCAAAATGAAAACCTTCAAACATTAACGATCATGATTGATGTGCGTAGCCTAAAGGATGGTATTTATTATATTAGAATAAAAGATTTGGAAGGTAACCAACAAATCAAAAAATTTATCAAACGGGAATAATTTCTCCAATAGAGTTTTATCGTTAAACGACACTAACTACCGTATCTTATAAATTTTCTTTATTGTTTATAGTCTATGATTAGGAACCTTATATAAATTGAAGTCTTAGATTTCACGCTGCAGAGGAAGAGTGTGGCAAGTGACAGTTTCAAAGGCATTTTATAAATAAAATTTTTACTAGCTTAGGAATATTTGGTTACGATCTTAGTTGAAATCTATGGCAAACGGGGCCAATGTGTTTTCTTTTATTTTTCTATTTTTTCAACTATCTTACACTAGCATCTATTTTTATGGCTCAACTAAAAAATATAAATTATGATTAAGAAATTATTTTTTACCGCGATAATCTTACTATTAATATTGTCTTGTAGAAAAGATGAATCTACTTGCAAAAAAAATTATTTTACTATTCATCCTGAACTTGCCCCTTATTTATTTGATGTAGGCTCTTATTGGATTTATAAAGACTCCACATCAAGCTTGACAGATAGTTCTAGCGTATTGAGTGCAGGTATTTATAAAAGATATTCTCCGGGAGGCCCAAGTGATGATTGTCCCGATGAAATACAGTATTTTGCCATCTCATATTATAATTTTACTACTCAAGCTAACGATATAGAGAATATAGAATTACAATATATATCGAGAAATTATAAAACTATTTACAGGATTGACACTGCTTACTTTAACACCCCAAAGTTGATAGCTACCTTTAGTTCATTACAAGTAGAAAATACCATTTATAATAATGTCAAGGAATTTCAGGTAGCCAGACCCGATGGTTATATAAATTATTATTCTGCCAATTTTGTGGGAATAATTAAACAAACAAGTAAGATCAACGGACTTATTACTACTTCGAATTTACTAAGGCATAAAGCTGTAATGTGGCAATAAAATCATTTGCATGGCACAAGTCCAGAGTTGCGCCAGCTGATTTAATGAATAATGGCGGGCACTTTACCCGCCATACAAAAAGAACTATATATGCTTTAACCTAAAGCAAAACAATTAAGGTATGCATTGAAGTTTTGTCTTCATAGAAAATTGTGAAGCTCTCTTTTGAAAACGAAACTACTCTAAATTTTGAGTATTTTTTTGAAACACCTTCTAAATGTCCTTCTATCATAATTAGCCCTTGCTCATTATACATACTATAAACGGTAAATGCTTTTTGACTTTTTTGATGGTATACATTTGCCATATCGCTCCATAAAATAGATTCCTTGGTTGTTGTAAAATTTCTTTTATCAGACAACAGCTTTTCAAAATTGACATAACTCGGCAACTCCGTTGTGTAGGCAATACCCGACAAATTCGTTTCCGCAGGAATATCCGATTCAAAAAATCCTCCCGACTTATTTCCTTGAGTCCGTTGATGTGTCAAATATATGCTGTTAGCCCCTTGCATAGCTGCTTGAATTTTTAGCTTTCGGTAAGCTCTTTCTTTAACTCTTTCTTGATTACTTAATGTTGTACCTCCTTCCGCTTTTGAACTAACTTCCCCTAACTTAAATAATCCTTTTACTTCACTTTCCACTTGACTAATGGAGACTTTCTCATAGTCCATTACATCAAGTACTTTTTTAAAAGAGGACGCCTCCGAAAAAATTTGTACTCGGCCATTTTTAAAAACAATTTTTTGAACTGAATTTTTATATAACGTACTAATCAACTCCTCTTCTGGGTAACTAAATTTTACTGTCTCTGGTGTAATTTCCTTTACACTGCATAGGATCTTCTCATTATTAGAAAATATAGTATCGGATTGCCCGTAGCAAAATGTTGTCGAAACAATGGTTGCCAAGAATAAAATAGTTTTTTTCATAGTGTTTTTAATTTAGTGCTTTAAATAATTATTTATTTTTCTATGTTTATAAACATACTCGGTACATTAAATTAGGGAAAAGCCCAAATTGAGTAACATAACCAATGGACTTGGGCTTACTCTCATCGTAATGTTCAGATAGTTTTCCTTTTGCGTTGGTAATATTTTCTAGATTAATAAACAGTTCATGGGTAGTTCTTTTTCTGTTAAACTTATAGCTTGCAGAAAGCGTTAGTTGGTAAGTGTCTTGAAGCTTATCATTATAAGCTTTCTTGTAATCCCAATATTTCCCGTTTGCAGGATCTACCGCTGCGTTTCCTTGATCGTCTTTTAACAAGGGAAGAATTTTTTTGCCTCCTCCAAAAAATAATTTTGCATTTAATGCTAAGGTTTGATTTTTCTTTTTACCAAGATTCTGAAACTCTTTACCACACAATATATTTGCTAAATAATTGCCGTTGTATTGAGTGTTTCTCTCAATGCCTTCCAGCGATTTATAGTTAGAGTTGTATAAGGAACCATTAATTAAGAAGTAATAATTTTTATTGAAAAATCGTTCAAGCGTAAATTCTATTCCATAGTTTTTTCCTGTGCCTTTATTTACTAAATCTACATATCTAAATTCTACTCCCTCATTAATAGTAGCATAATAACTAGTATCGTTATTTTCAACAGGTAAATTATATAGGTGTTGATAATACCCTTCCACCTTTAACAAGAGGTTATCGGTAAATCTTTTTTCATATCCCAATACAAAATGATGTGCCTTGAGTAATCCCAAATCTTTATTCGGCTCTACAACGCTGCCATCTTGCAATGTTATCTTTGCAAAATAATTATGTATACTTTCCATAGAACTATGGTTTCCATAGCCAGCATTCACCGAATTTTTATTATTTAGTTTCCATTTTAAAGCTACTCTAGGTTCAAGTGTACTTTTATTGTTAAACAAAACGTTCATGTTGTGAAATCCAGCTACAACAGTAATGTTGTGCGTCAAGCGTTTTTTCAAACTTATGAATGTGCGAAACGTACCAACTTGTTCGTTAAAGTCTACCGCAGTCACTCTGCCTATTGAGTCGTATTGAATTTGGCTTTGGTTATAGTCATATCCAAACAGCGCGTACTTTACACCCACTTGAATTTTATTTTTTGAATTCAATTTATTGTTATAGGTGATTCCAGCCCTATAGGTTGATTTGTTTAACCTACTATTGAAATTTGGCATTTGATCTGTTATGGAGTCGCGCAAGAATACGCCTGAGCCATTATATAGTTTAATAGTTTTTGTTTCGTAAACATCATCCGAAATGCTATTTTCGGAATACGAAACAGAAGTTTTAATAAAACTATTTGCATTGAGAGAAATGGTATGATTTAATCCTAAGTTGAAAAGATTAGAACCTTTGTCATAATCTTCGCTGATCTCAGTATTCATTCCTCTATTGCCAGGAGTGTCAAATATATTAGGCTGTATATCTTTTACTAGAAATTTACTTATACCACCTAATCCGAAGAGAGAAAATGTACCAACTTTTTTTGTGGGCAATACAATTTTAAAAGCACCGTCTTGAAATTTTGGCGTTCCACCAACATCTAATAAACCTAGTCCGGTAATTATTGCCACTGTTGAATATCTATAATTAACTAAGTACGAACCTCCGTATCCCTTTTTAAAAGGCCCTTCTACGGTTAAGTTGGTGCCTATAATTCCTAAGCCTAAAGCAGCTTCCGTTTTTTCGTTGTTTCCAGCGCGAAGATTTACATCGTATACACCTGATAGTACATCTCCATATTCTGGCGAAAAAGCACCCGTATGAAAATCAGAAGTAGACAACAAATCATTATTGATGGTGCTAAGCCCACCGCTGATTGCATTTTGATCTGAGAAATGATTTGGGTTAGTGATTTCAATACCTTCTAATCTCCATTGAACATATTTAGGCGAATTGCCTCGAACTATAATATCATTGCTTGCATCCTGTGTTGCTACTCCCGCAAAATTTGAAAGAATCCGGGAAGGGTCGTTGTAAGAACTCGCATATCTTTTTGAATCTTCTACTGAAATAGATCGAGTACCCACTAAAGACATATCGTTTAAGGCGGCACCTTTGTCTTTATTAGCTTTCACAACTACTTCGTCCATTTCGACCACGGATTCTTGCATGCTAATCGTCAAGACTACTTCCTTACCTGAGTTTACTTCAATGTTTGGAATACTTATTTTATCATAACCTAGATACGCCAATTGGAGTGTGATTCTTCCGATAGGCATATTTTCAAATCTAAAAATACCTTTGTCGTCTGTGAGTGTAACAATTTTAGGGTCACTCCCCAAAATAGTAACTTCTACGCCTGTTAGAGGCAATTTGCTATCGGTGTCAAGTAGAGTTCCCCTCACCGTTTGTGTTATTTCCTGCCCGAATGTTAGCATAGCAAACATAAAGACCAATACAACAGTTGAACTAAATTTTTTCATGGTAAGCGTTTGTTTAAATTGATTAACTTAAACAAATGTCTATCAATGAACACAACTCTACAATTGTGATATGCAAAGTCAAGAAACCTATCTGCACAGAACAGTTTTTTGTCTGCCAAATTTTGAGGGAAAAAAGTTTAAGGTTTAGAGTTTAAGGTTTAAATTACGATCTCGGCTCAACGTTTCCCTAAATTAGAAATATGCCAAATAAAATTGTTCTTCGTAGCAACGCCTCAGAGTCGCCTTCTTGCATGGTTGTGTATAATTTAAAAAGCGTTGCGGCAGACCCTGAGTGGACAGAGGTTGAAAAATTGCTATTGCTTTTATGCTTTATTATTGATGATCTGAAAAAAAATTTCGCTATACGTTTCAGAAATTGGGATTAATTGATCAGCAATTTTTATTCTACTTCTTTCAATAGATTCGATTTTATTTAAGGCTACCATGTAGGACTTATGTACCCTGCATACTACATTCGCAGGAATTAACTGTTCGAGTTCCTTGAAATTTTGCAAGGTCATAACCTTCTTGGTTATTGTATGAATTCTCCGGTAATCCCTCATTCCTTCAATGTATAAAATCTCATTGAACATAATTTTTTCTAGTCGGTTTTCTGTCTTTACGAAAATAAAATCCAACACAGTTTCTGTAGGCGATTGGGGTAGTTTTTTTTGAGCTTTAGTTACGGCTTGTAAAAAACGATTGAAAGTAAATGGCTTAAGAAGATAATCTGTTACATTGAGTTCATATCCTTTTAACGCATACTCTTGATAGGCTGTGGTAATGATCACTTGACTATCAATGTTTGAACTTTCCAATAATTCTATGCCCGACAATTCATCCATGTTGATATCCAAAAAAAGTAATTCGACTGTATTGAATTTCAAATACGCTAAACCTTCCAGGGCATTATCGAACGTAGCGCATAGATTTAAAAAAGGAATTTTAGTAACAAAGTCTTTGGTTCGTTCAAGAGCCAAGGGTTCGTCTTCAATAATGATGCAGCTGATTTTATCCATTGTTAATACTTAAATATACGCTATAGACATCGTCTTGGTTAGTGATTTTTAACGAATGCTTTTCAGGATAAATTAAATTTAATCGTTTTTTTATGAGTTCATTTCCTAAGCCATTACTCTCCTGTTTCAATGGCGCATTAGCATTAAATTTATTTATACAAACCAATTCGGTTGTTTCTTTTTTTATTATAATATGAATAGAGATTGCATTGTCTAATTTTTTATTGGTAGTATGCTTAAATGCATTCTCAATAAAAGGAATAAATATCATAGGAGCAATAGTTTTAGCTGAAGTCACACCAGTTACTAAAAACTTTACATAATTTGAATTAGCCGTTCTTATTTTTTGCAATTCAATGTACTTTTCAATGTATTCAATTTCTTTGGAAAGTGAAATTTCGGCCGTTTTAGTTTCGAAAAGCATAAACCGCATAATGTCCGATAGCTTATTTAAATAATTAGAAGCGGCCTCGGCATCCTTTAAAATCAACACATCAATATTGTTTAAGGTATTAAATAAAAAATGGGGGTCTAGTTGCGACTTTACTAATGCCAATTCCATTTCAAGTGTTTTTTGTGCGAGAGTTTCCTTTAATTTTATTTCTTTTATCCACGTAATACAACCTTGAATAACCAGTGCAATAATACCCGACAGTAAGCCTATGATAGACATAAACAGTATGCCGCCCCAAAACGAATCCTCCGACTCGCCATTTGTAGAACACTTTCCACCGATTACATTCCTTAAAAATGGATACGCTATGATGGCGGCGCCTACTGAACTTATTGCTCCGTATAAGATTGGAATAAGGACTTTTTTATGTTTAAGATAGCTGGGAAACACCCAAAAATAAAACGCATAAAAAGCGATAATTGCAGGTATAAGGCTAATGCAAAGAGTCAGACTAGTAATATAATCCATCCTTGCTTCACTTGTATTACGCCCTTCAAAATGTAGTCCAAGTATGACCATAATCAAAAGAAGGTAACATACCCAATACCCAACATGTAATAAAATAACAAATGATTTTTTCATCTTTTAATAATTTATAAATTAAAAGTCATTCATTTTTATAGGGTTTAAAAATTGATTATGCAAAAGACTACTATTCGTCTGCAAAATACTTCTTATATATGTCATTTTTATATTTGAAAGGGATATTTCTCTAATTAACATTTTTGATTTTTAAATAAGTATTTTAAAGTTTTTAGGTGAATTTAATATAATTATTGGGTTTTCAAGATTTGCTTATAACGTTAGCAACAACGACTTTAATATTATCTATAAGTTAGCTTTGATCAAAAGAAATACCTTCGTACTTATGAAAAAATACTTCCAGACAACTAACCTGTCTTACAACCCATGTTAACTTACATTAAAGTTCATTTATATGTTCTAAATAATATGCGGCTTGCTCTAACAAGGCTGTTTTTGCAGCCGGTTCCATGCGCTTCCACACATTGTACATCATGCCAATACGAGGGTTTTTAGCCAACCGATGTTCATGCTGATCATAAAAATTCCAATACAAACTATTAAATGGACAAGCCTTATCGCCTGTCTTTTTTGCTTTATAGTAAAAGCAGGTTCCACAATAATTACTCATTTTATTTATGTAGGTAGCAGAACTTACGTAGGGTTTCGTTCCCACAATTCCTCCATCTGCAAACTGACTCATGCCACGAGTATTTGTTATTTCAACCCAATCTATTGCATCAATATAAATACCCAAATACCAAGCGTCCACCTCATCTGGATGAACGCCTGCCAACAAAGCAAAGTTGCCTGTAATCATGAGTCGTTGTATATGATGAGCATACGAATACTCAAGGGATTGTTGAATCGAATGTTTTAAACAATTCATTTTAGTTTTTCCCGTCCAATACCATTCAGGTAATTTATTTTGATGATCGAAATAATTTAACGTAGAATATTCAGGCATCTTCAGCCAATATATCCCTCTCATATATTCTCTCCAGCCAATTATTTGTCGCACAAAACCTTCTAATTGGTTAAACTCTATTTCAGTCGGTCTTTTTTTCCATTCCTCTATAGCTTTATTGATTACTTCAATCGGTGAAATAAGTTTCGTATTCATTGAAAAGGAAAGTCGGGAATGATAAAGCGACCATTCATTTGGAGCCATTGCGTCTTGATAAGTCCCAAAAAGGGGTAAACATTCTTTAACAAAAAAGTCTAACAAAGCCAAGGATTGCGTTCTGTTGATAGGCCAAATAAAATTTTTAGCATCAATAGAGCCGATGGTTTTAACGTTAGTATTTGATAGGTAATTAAAGATAGTTGTTACATCATTGTTAAATAAAAGAGGCTTTACAACATTGTGTTTCGCGGGTAATTTTTTTCTATTGTCACTGTCAAAGTTCCATTGACCATACTGTGGCTCTGTGCCATCCATTAATACATCATGCTTTTTTCGCATGTAACGATAGAAACTTTCCATCAAAAATGTTTTCTTACCCTTGAAAAAAACACCTAATTCTTCTCGACTACTTATAAAATGTTCTGAATCAAAAACACTAGTAGTGATAGTAAGTGTAGAGCAATATTTTTTCATTAGCTCATCAAGCCTGTATTCATCTGGTAATTGGTATTCAAAATGAGTAAATGAGTGTGCTTTAATTAATCGATCAAGGTTCGTCTCAAAAGATTGTAAATTGTTGCTGTCATTTAATTTGATATAGATTACTTGATGCTTTTTTTGTTGCAACTCCTCAGCAAATTGTTGCATTGCTGAAAAAAAACCAACTATTTTTTGTATGTGATGCCAAGCATAATCCGTTTCAGTTCGCACTTCCATGATTACGTAGGTTATATTACTGTCCTGTTTGGTAAACCAAGAATGTTGGCTATTTAACTGATCTCCTAAAATGAGTCGAAGTGTTTTCATAGTAATTCACTACTCTAAAGCTGTTTTATTTTTCCTGCATTTGTCGCTACAGTATTTTACCATAGCCCAATTAGACAACCATTTCTTGCGCCACGTAAAGGTTCTGTTACAAACAATACACGTTTTACTTGGAAGGTTTTCTTTTTTAATTCCTCGCATACAAAAGTTAATAAGTATATAACATTACAATTTGACTATTCGAATAACAGTACAATAAAAAAAGTTATTTAGTTTCCTAAAGCATATTTATTTGTAATTTTTAATCGATCTAAATTGTTAGTGCGGTAGTTGTTGATTACTTTCAGAATTAACTTCCAGAATGAGGTATCCAATAGTTTATTTTGATTTCTTGTTTAAAAATGATTTCGGATTAGTTATATGCTTAGCTAAGATCCTATTTCCCTCTTCTTTTACTTCCTCTTTTTTTCTAAAGTTCCAAACAATTTCTCTGGCACGTTTATTAGTCTCTTCTATATCTACTATAGGTAATGGATAGTCTTTCCCAATTTCACAACGATAAAGGATTTGTTCCATAGAAGTCAGCTTCCAAGGTTCATGAATTAATTGAGAAGGAATTTCTTTTAATTCGGGAAGCCATTGCTTTATAAATAACCCTTGAGGGTCATGCTCTTCAGAATTTTTTATAGGATTGTAAATTCTAATAGTATTAACACCTGTAACGCCCGATTGCATTTGAAGTTGAGGGTAATGAATTCCTGGTTCGTAATCTAAAAATTGACGGGCTAAAAAATGCAACGCTCTCCAATCTTGCCATAAATTAAAAACAAAAAAAGATACTATCATTGCTCGCATTCGAAAATTAATATAACCTGTACTTACTAAACAACGCACACATGCATCGACGATTGGCACTCCTGTAGTTCCCGTTTCCCAAGCCTTAATATAAACTTCATTTTTAGGTTTACTCAACACATCGTAAGCACGATTTACATTTTCAAATTCCATGCGACTTTCGTCTTCAAATTTTTGCATAAAATGGCAATGCCAATGTAATCTAGAAGTAAAATTTATAAGAGCTCTTTTGTTCGTTGATGTATTGTAATGCTGCTGTGTGTATTGGTAAACCATTCGTATGCTTATATTGCCATACGCTAAATAAGGCGATAATCTACTACACCCTTTTCTACTTAACAAGGGCTTAGAAATATGATTACTATAGTTTATATGCCGTTCCTTAACAAAACTATCCAAATAACGCCAAGCCCAATATTCACCACCTTGTTGAAAGTTTTTATTTCTATTAGTTATTTCGCTATCAAGGATTTCTCCTTTCAAGGAATCAAATAAATTTTTATCTAGGTTAAGGATAGTCCAATTGTCTTCGCTTACCATTTTTGGAGGCTCAGTCATTTTTGCTAGCCAGCGCTTATCCCAATCATGTCTAGATTTTAGTTTTCTCACTACTCCGTTTAATTGAGTCTCCTTCCAGTCAATCGAATGGTTCATACAAAATAGGCTCATTTTTTTATCTCGATCGTAAGTAAGATTATTTCCTATTTCTTGATGTGAGAAGATAGTAGTGATAGAATAATATTTTTGAAGTTGTTCAACTACTGGTAAGACTTCGTTATGGAAAATATAAATCTGTGCACCATGACCTTTCAGTTTGGATTGCATCTCTTCCAAAGATTCATAAACAAAACGCCAATGACGTATATCACTGTCTGGATAATCCATGATAGAGGGTTCGAAAAAATATAAGAATAGAATAGGGAGTTTTTCCTTTTGAGCTAAGTACAATGGTTCATGATCTGTGAAACGAAGATCTCGTTTAAACCAAACAACGTTTATTTTTTCTTTATCCAAGATAATTCAATTTAGTCGTTCACAACGTTAGAAGACTTTGCATCCTAAAATGATTAGTCGGTCTGTGTATAAGTAGTAATGAACTTTATTAACAAACTAAAGAGTTAAATAGTTTTCATAGAGGAATAAAAAGTAAGTTTAAAATTGTAGTTAAGGATATTGGTAGAGTCGCTAAGGCTTTTGCTTAGTAGACAACTATTTCGTATCGGGCTACATTGGTATTGGTGAGTTGTAGTAATAAATTATCCTGTAGAAAGTACAATGAAGTTATTGTGGCTACGTAGAGAGAATGTCGAGTGATGGCACGTGCCATTCTCCATGGAAGGTACTCTATGGAAAATGGCTCTTTTGTGTTTACTGTTTACTATCTTTTATCGGTCACAAAACTCATGAATTAAATCCGCTACCAACCCCGTCCAGCCTGTCTGGTGAGAAGCACCTACGCCTCTTCCTGTATCGCCATCGAAGTATTCATAGAATAAAATATGGTCCCTGAAATGTGGGTCTAATTGTAATTTTGTGTAATCGCCAAATACAGGTCGGTTTCCTTCTTTATTGCGAATGAAAATTCGCATCATACGTTTACTCAGTCGTTCGGCTACCTGACGTAGAGAAAGTAATTTGCCTGAACCAGTTGGATATTCTACTTTAAAATCATCACCATAGTATTTGTGAAATTTAATAAGTGATTCGATGATCATATAATTTACGGGAAACCATATTGGTCCTCGCCAATTGGAGTTGCCTCCGAAGATACTCGAATCAGATTCGGCAGGTAAATAGGAAACGGTAAAATTGGTATCGTTATGTTTGAATACGTAAGGATAATTTTTATGATATTTTGACAAAGCGCGAATGCCATAAGTAGAAAGAAATTCAGATTCGTCTAGCATTCGTTTTAACAAGGCTTTGATACGATGGCCACGCAATAAGGAGAGTAAACGTGTTTCTCCTTTTCCACTTTCATACCATCGTGAGATCAACGAAGCTTGTTTTGGTCTATTCGACAATACCCATTCCATTCGTCTTTTGAAATCGGGTAACTTCTCAAGTAATTCGGGTGTTAATATTTCTACCGCAAACAAAGGGATTAACCCTACCATAGAACGAATTTTCATCGGCATGGTATGTCCGTTAGGGAATTGGAGTACATCATAATAAAATCCATCTTCCTCATCCCAAAGACTCATGTTGTTGTCTCCAATACTACTCATTGCTTCGGCTATGTGTAGGAAGTGTTCAAAAAACTTAGAGGCGAGATCTTGATAAGCAGGATTCTTAAGCGATAGCTCTGTGGAAATTCTTAGCATATTGAG
>JANOTP010000281.1:0-4206 GCA_031416415.1 Cytophagales bacterium
AGCCCCATTGAGCAAAACCAACATTTGAGATACTTACAGCTAGTATAGCCGTAAATAAAAATTTTGAAATTTTCATAAAAGTTTTTTTGTTTAGTTGAAAATAAATTAATAATAAAAAGCTGTCCTTAAATTCCTAAAAAGTTAGTTTAAGGACCTAAAAATATATCGTTATTATTTTATAACCTAATAAAATTATCGCTTCACTGATAAGTCAAAGTTGTTATTTAAAAAATGCCATTGAATGATTTTAACTAATAGTTAAAATTATTCAATGATATAAGAAATAGTTAGCAGCAGCTCGTTTACTCCTCTATTAAATTACTACAGCTAAACCTCCTAATTTATTACTGACACAACTACTAAAATCTGGAATTTGTAATGAAGGGCAAATATAAGTTATAACATAGTTATTATAATAATTGCATAAAGACATTGAAATTGCACCAACTATTAAAAAACAATATTCCTAGTTTTAAATAACAAATAATCCTATAAAATAATTTTATAACTATTTAATTATTAAATGTTTTAACAAAAAAGCCACACATATAAAATCAGATAAAAAACAATGGTACTTAATTATTGTTAAAGTGGTAAATTTTTGGAAATAAAATAATAATATAATACAATTTTATATTAAATAAAACATATAAAATCATTTGAACCTATCCAATATTTAAATTTTATTATATCGATTTAGATATATAAATACTTACTTATTTGCCAAATTAACTATTTATTATTTTTTGGTAAATTATTTATATAACTATTATAAGAATCTTTAGGAATACTATAGTTGGTTATTAACCGAAAGTTGTATTAAAAAACAATAATGGTAGCGTTCTAATAATCTGCTCTTTGTATAGTTTATTACCCTTCTTAATAATGGTAGCGAACGGTAATTATTTTTTATATTATATTGAATATCAATTTATTATAAATTTACCATAGCCTAAAACCACTTGGTTGTTTCATTTTTCCTTTATATTTTTGAATGAACAAGAAGTATTAACTAATAACACAAATTAAAATTTATAAACATATGAAAAAAGTATTACTAACACTTGGATTGGGACTTTGCGTTATATTTGCTAATGCACAAGCACCGACTGGATCAATAAGCGGATTTCTTTCAACTAAAGCAGCTCAAGACGATTTTAGCACTGCTACTGAAAACTCAGTGCAAGACGCTAACGTAGCGAATGCGGCCACTACAGCCACTCAAACTTGCCCTGGCCCAGGTGGTGCAGCTTCTTCAGGTATTTTTTGGTATACAAAAGCACTCACTGCTGGATTTTCATCTTCTTTATCAAGAACGTCAACTACTGGAAAATTAACCTACACAGTCACTCAGCCTGCTGAAAATGGTACTGGAAATGGTTACCAACCAGTTGGTGTAGGTTTCGGCCAGTATTGTACGGGTAGTACAGCAAATTTCTACGTATTAGATTTATCAACTACTTCTAAAGTAGTTTCTTTTGATATAGCTAACACTAGTACTACTGATGATTATAAAGTTCAAGTTCAAATGCAAACTGCTGACGGAAAGGTTTTTGCAATCACTAATGGACAAGCAACGGGTACTAATCCTGGTAACGATTACCTTTATTCAATAGAATTTACGCTTGATAAAGGTACTAGTTATTCATTCACGCAAAACTTTGCAAATGTTCTATTAGGTGCTTATGGTTCAAATCATACTGCTGCAGTAGCAGCGGACTATACACAGGTAAAAGCCATTACAATTACGGTAATAAACAAAGCAAACACAGGACCTACTAACTATTATCCATTAGCTTTAAATGCGGCAACATTTACGATTGACAATTTCAAAATAGGAGATCAAACTACTCTAGGAACTGTTAGTTCTAATCTTCCTAGCACAGCTGCAACTATCTCTTCTTCTAAAATCTATCCAAACCCAACTTCTGACAATGCAAGAGTAGAATTAGAATTAAAATCTGCTTCTAATGTAAAAGTTACGCTTTCTGATCTAATGGGAAAAGAAGTAATGACTATCTCTGAAGGTACTATTTCTTCTTTATCTCAAGATTTCTCAGTAGCTAATCTTAACAAAGGTATTTACTCAGTAAATTATTTTGTTAACGGTGCTTCAGCAAAATCAGAATTATTGATGGTGAAGTAATAATTTAGTTAAATTAACCTATATAAAAAGGGGCTTGAAATTTTTATTTTAAGTCCCTTTTTGTATTTCCCCATTTTTTTATTTTTTAAAAAAGTTGTAATTATTTAATCCATACTTCTACTAAAGTCATTTTTACTATTAAAGCTTGTAATGATTATTATGTAATATAATAGAATAATACAAAAAAAATATCAATAAAATTATATCTAATATTGCTTTTATACAATAACTGAATTCCTTATATTTGCGTATAGGATAAATAATTATAACTAAACTATTAAAAATATGAAAAAAATAATACTTTCTTTAATTACAGTAGCTAGTTTTATAGCTTCTGCTTATAGCCAAACATGTACTAATTTTGGATATTCTTCAACTGGTATTGCTGATGACTTTTCTTCAACAACAGAATTAGGAACTGCTAATGGTGGTTTATACTTCTCAGCAACTCCCGGAGTTGATCAATTTGGTATTTACTGCAGTCAATTCACCGCTACGCAAAGTAGAACTGCAAACCCAGGGAAATTGAGCATTGCAATGACAAATCCTTATGGATGTTATGTTCCAATCGTATATTCTTTTGGGAAAAATGCCAACAACAAAACAAATACAATTGATTTGACAGGAAATAAGACATTCACTATTGATTTTACAAACCTAGCAGTGGACACTAGTACGGTAGTTTTAGCTCTTGCAATTCAAGATAGTTTAGGTCGTATTATAAATACTTATGCATCTGCATTTACAACAGGTGGAGGCGATTGTAATAATGCTTATCTATATGGAATAACATCAAGATTAGTAGCTTTGAATGGCGTTGCACCTGGTTCGTCTATTACATTATCTGGAACTTTTGCTGGTGGTTACCAAGCAGACTATACTAAAACTGGAACTCCAGCATCAGGTACAACAGGAACAAATTGTTATTTGAAAAATGATATGGATTTTAGTATAGTTTCTCAAATAATGATTTCTGTAAATAACTATAAACAATATTCTGCAGATCAATATAGACCAGCTACTATTGGTATGGGAGCAACAAATATTTTCACTTTTGATAATTTGAGAGTTGGTAATTGTCCAATTGTAGCTAGCGCGAACGCTGCTCAAGCAAACATTTCTTCTGCTAAACTTTATCCAAACCCAACTTCTGATAACGCTAAAATTGAATTAGAGTTAAAATCTGCTTCAACTGTAAAAGTTACTTTATCTGATGTAATGGGAAAAGAAGTAATGGTAATATCTGAGGGTACTACTTCTTCTTTAACAAAAGAGTTTTCTGTAGCTAACCTTAACAAAGGAATCTACACTGTAAACTACTTCATCAATGGAGCTTCTGCAAAATCTGAGTTACTTATGGTTAAGTAATCATTAACCTAATTCATAAAAAAAAGACTGGAAGATAACTCCAGTCTTTTTTTTTATGCTATCGGTTAAAATTATACTTTTAAAACTATATATATAATTTTTGGAAGCTTAGGGTCTAAAAGTATCAGAATAATATAATTATACTATACAAAAACTATATTTATGAATAAAATAAAGTTATTATAATTATATTTTTTATAATTATAATTATATTTTAATTGTTTTCTTTACCTTTGTTTTAGAAATAACTAAACCTACAAGATTATATGAAAAAATTAATACTCTTATTTTTATCAATCATAGCATTTGCTTTTAATGCTTACAGTCAGGCTACAGCGTATTGCCATACTTTTGACAACAGTACTGGCTTAGGTGAATACGATCCAAATAATACAGTCAGCTCTTCTATTGCGGGTAATGAGCTTACTGTGGTATTTACAAATGCTGTAATTTGGGGCAACAACGAAGTGAAAATAGATTTCCCCTCCTTACTAAACCTATCAACTGCTTCAGGAACTGGGATTGTTTCTTTTGAAGTAAAAGTAAACGGCACTTTAGCCGTAACTGGTGGAGGTTGTGGTGCTACAAACTATATCCCTTTCGGCTTTTCCTTTTATGACAATTCGGATGTTTATACTGGTGGATTCGCTACCACAGCAAGTGCTTTTGATGCAAACTACTCTGCCTTTAGC
>JANOTP010000282.1:0-1710 GCA_031416415.1 Cytophagales bacterium
TTCAATATGATAGATCAAATTTACTCTTCGTTTAAAATCAAAACTATAAATATCATCATTACCTACACCACCCTCTCTATTAGAAGCAACATAACCTTTCTTTTCACCTAACACAAAATAAAAATCATCACGATTACTATTAAAGGGATAACCAATATTGACTGTATTTTCAAATCCTGTTTCCTCTCTAGTCATAAAAATATCTAAAGCCCCATAACCTCCATGACCATTAGAAGAAAAAAACAATACTTTTTCTTCTGGATAATAACGAGGGGAAACATCGCTAAATAATGTATTGACTCCATTCCCGAGATTAACAGGCGGCCCCCAGTGATCATCTCCATTGCACGTACTAAACCAAATATCCTGCATACCAATTCCTCCTGGACGCTTTGAGACAAAAAATAAAATATTACCATCTTCAGACACACTAGGCTGACTATTCCATTGCCCAGGCGAATTAATATAATTATTCAATTTCTTAGCTTCTTCCCATCGCCCATTTTTATATTCACTTACATAGATTACACAATTGACTTCTTTATAATTATCAACCACAAAAACCTCATCACATCGTGTAAAATAATACTTTGTTTTATTCTTAGAAAAGGATCCAGAACATTCACTGTAAGAAGAATTCATTTTTTCAAAATCATCTTTCATTGAAGATTTGAAAGGCTCCCAGATACTATCATTTTTTTTTACGAATCTATACACATCGCTAAAAACACCTCCAAGAGATTTATTTTCATGTGTCCACATTCCACTCAATCTGGATGAGGTAATAGCAATACTAGAATCATTACCCAACAATACAGGCGAATAATCCGATTCTGCACCATTAATAGGACGTGGAAGACATCTAAACTCATACGCTTTACGAGGTTTGCCATTTTCAGTCATAGCTAAGTAACAGCCTTTAATTTCATTCAAAGCCCTCTCTCTATAAAGACCTGTTTCTAAATTCGTATCAAAGTTCTCATTCCTATAGCGTTCAAAATTATCAATAGCTTTTTTATAATTCCCATTATCCTTCAACATGGTAGCATACCAATAACGAGAAAGCGGGTAAGTACCTCTAAAACGAGTAGCTACCTTATGATAATAAATCTCAGCAGCTGTATAATTATAATAATAACGATAACATTCGGCTAATTGAAACATAGCATAAGCATTAGTAGAATCCACTTTCAAAACCCGCGCATATTCATTAGCCGCCTGATAATATTCAAGATTATCAAAATGTTTATCTCCAAGAATTAAATTTGCATTAGGCTTCTGAGTTTTTTTCTTCTGGGCAATTAATAAATCAGAAAAAAATATTCCGTTCAATAAAAGCAATACTAATAAAACCCCTTTTCTCATATTTCCTTATAAAAAGTATTTCTACGCTTCTTTCACATTTATAAATACAAATAAATATAATGAAAAAAATTATTAAAACTATCCTTTAATTGACTAACATAAAGCTTTATGACAAAAAAATAATTTAGATAGTTATTCTTTATTCTTTAGTTCAAAATGTGGATTATCTTTAAAATACTTCCAATTACCACCCCATTCAAATCCAACAGACTTTCCTATGGCAGAGATTTCGTCCCAATCTTGATTATATATATTTACAAATCCAAATACAATAGGATACACATCAATTGCTAATCCAGTATTATGAGAGGATTCACCACCTTTTGCATAGGTAACTATTTTTCC
>JANOTP010000283.1:0-37496 GCA_031416415.1 Cytophagales bacterium
GTATTTGGTTTTTAAAATTGATAAATTAAAGATAAATACAACGATTTGGCTATGTGCAAACGCGAAACTTTACTGATTTCTATTGCCCAATTTGCCATATACTAACCGTTGGCAGTAACCATAAAGACAGACACGTATCAAAAATCAAAACAGGAAGAAGATGAGCTACGACATATATTGCTATAAATCACGACTAGACAGACCTGATTTAGAAGAAGCCCAAACTGCAATTGAAGTTGATGATGAAACAGAAACTATTTCTGACCCTGAAACAAAACAAAAAATTGTAAAAGCATTAATTGAATATAATCCAAGACTTGAAAGTTTTGATTTTGACTACCAAGAAATTGCTAAACTTCAAGGGATATCAATTGACGAAGCAAAAAAAGCATTTAGCCATATTGAATTAAACACACCAGAAGGCGACCTTGCAACTCAAATTACAATATTTGACAACAATGTTTCGATCACTGTTCCATATTGGTATTCGGGAGACAAAGCAACAGAAGTTTTTGATAAAATTTCTAATTATGCAAAAATTATTAGACAGGCAGTAGGTTATTTTGTCTACGACCCTCAAACAGACAAAGTATTTGACCCATTGACTGAAAATATATTTGGACTTGATGTTTATCAAAGTATGACAGGACAAGTTGAAAAAATGAAAACAGAACAATCACAAAAAATAGAGGAAAAACCTTGGTGGAAATTTTGGTAAACAGAAACAACAGGACAAGAATGGCTACTGCCAACATCGTATTCGTATTGGCAATGGTGGGGCTGACAGTTGCAAACTCAACATTTGTAGTTCTATTAGGCATTTGTACAAATGCTGGACTAACGTTTTCCAAATGCCCCGCCATCGCCAATACTTAAACCGTTACCTACAAGCTAAAAAACAGAAAGAAACTAAGAATTAATGAAGAATGGAAAGCCTATATCGCTTAGACCAGTAATTTTAGGTGAAGCAGTTTCATTCCTTGAAACTGAAGGAATGGAATGTTTAATTACTCAAAATGGTATCGTATCCCTTGTAAACGAATTAGTAAACTATCGAGAAGAAGGAAAGGACTTATTCCCCAATATATATATAGTAGATAGCATTGAATTGGTTCTTAAATCTTTACCTCTATCTCAACATTGTTATATAGGTCAAGGAGAAAAAACGAAAGAAACAATGTTAAGAGCGTTAAAAAAATGTGCGCCTCTTACTAAAGCCGACTGGTCAATATATATTCAACGAAACCTTGACAACTTTAGCTATGGTGTTTTTAGGGCAGGTACTTCCTTGTTATCAGTAACTATTGAAGACTCCTTAATAAGGTATGGAACGGAGGAGATTAAAGTTATTTTGTTACATCAAATATCAGACAAACTAATTGAAATTAAAGGTGTGCAAAATGAGCCTTTACTTATAAGTTTTGGAGGTAGAGAAGAAGCTAATAAATCACCCATTGAAAATCAAGACGAATTCATAAAAACAATAGTTAAAAATGTTGATTGCAATCTAAAAGAGCAAACGTCAAATTTTTATATAAAAGTATTTAATGAAATTCTCAAAGTTGGCCATGGAACACTAGCATGTGTGATTAGTGGAAACAAAAAAACAATACCCAAAAAGCTAGAAGATGGAATTATTTTAAAAGAAAGAATTAATATCCCACAAATTATTAAAGAATTATTAGCAAAAGATGACTTACAAGCAAACTCTAAACTAAATGGTTTTTTTACAATTATTATAGGTATGATGGAAAGTGATGGCATAACAGTTTTCTCAGATACTGGAGATGTCGTTGCATATAATGTTTTTATTAAACACCCCGACTCCATTGCCAAAACGAACACTTCAGGAGGCGCAAGAAGTAGAACATTCTTAACATTATGCCAACTAATAGGCAAAGGAATCGAATCTGTTTATATTCAATCACAAGATGGCAAAATAGAAATAAAAGATAATGAGTAACACAGAACTTGTAGTATGGCAAAACATTCCTTTGCCCACTATACCAAAAGAAGTATCAAAAATTGAAGATTTAGTTACATACGGTGTACAACTTCAACTGAAAGATAAGAGACAAATTATCTCTGCTTTTAATAATAATGCTTATGAAATGGTTTCAACTTATACTTGGACTAAAGCAATCACATCTCTCAAAAATCAATTAAGTAAAATGGGAGTGTCTTTTATTGCAGAAATGCTGGATAGACCTGACATAAATGAACATACTGACATTCAACAAGCTATTTCTGAATTTGAGGCAATACGTCTTGCTGAAGAATTTGGAGTGATTAGTGGCACCTCTGCCTTTAGATTGAAAAAGGCAATGGAAACGGTTACTCATTTCAATCAACCAGAACTTGAGGAAGATGAAGAAAGTGAAATGACTCAAGATGAAGCACGAACAATTGTAAGAACTTGTATTCAAGGAATTTTAGGGTATAATAAAATTGAAGCTGCAATTGATTTTAAAAATTTTCGTATAGAATTAGAAGACCGTACACTTAACGCAGACAATCCTTATATTCTAAAACTTGTTCAAAGTCCTTACTTTTTTCATAGAACAGTAATTAGGATTTTACTTTCAATTGTTAAAACCTCAAATGGTGCTCAACTTGAAAATTCTCTGGCTAATTCAAATTTAATTATACCAATGTTATGGGGAAACTTACAACACCCTGAAAGATGGCAAATTGGGAGAACATATTCTGAATTATTTACGAATGGTCAATCTATAGCAGCAAGTGGTCTAAAAAGAGTACTACTTAAGGTTAAAGGCTTTGATTTTGTTCCAGAGGATTTGCGCTCATCTTCATTTATAAAAGCTGCGAATGAAATTTTAACAGCTCATGAGGGAATGAATAATTTTTACAACGAACCGAAACCAGTGAGTACTTTATATAATATGGGAAGCGTAATACCAACACCTGCTTTCCCTATTTGTATAACCGCTATTTTGTGTGTAAAACTTGGAAATGGCTATGGCGTATCGAATGCAGCACAAGATATTGTAAATGATATTCTAAAAAACATATCTAAAGATAGATGGATTTATTTTTTTAAAGAATGTTTACAATATAATGATAGGATTCTATACAAGCTTAATTATGACAGGACATTAGATAGATGGTTAAGTTTATTCGATGAAACTTTAATTGACACTGTACTACTTGAAGTTCAAGAAAAGGACTTGATTAATCTTTTGAAATACACAAAAGACAAAGACAGAAACAGATTAATGAGGTTGGCTAGTCAAATGTATCAAAAAATTGGATACGCAAATAAATAGCCAGCAGGTAACAGCGTGTTGTGGTCAGTGCAGGTTTTCTGCTAGAGTAAACAGCGCAACTATTAATCTCCTGCTCGCGCAAGCATACGCTTGTGCCCTTTTTTAATTCAAGCGTAAGCTTGATACTCCGAAGGGACAATTCTGGTGCGACACCAGCCATGGCATTACGATTCTCTACAACTCAATCTCCACCATTACCGGAGCATGATCGGAATGTTTGGCTTCCGAAAGAATCACACAACGTTTCAAACGGTCTCTCATTGGCTCTGTTACGACATGATAATCGATGCGCCAACCCAGATTACGTTCGCGTATAGTTGGAAAACGTTGGCTCCACCAAGTATATTGATGTGGCTCTTGGTCAAAATGTCTGAAGGCATCAACGTATCCATTCGTAAAAAATTTCTCCATCCACTCTCTTTCTTCTGGCAAATATCCAGAAGATTTGGCATTGGATTTAGGATTATGAATGTCAATAGGTTTATGACAAATGTTATAATCACCACAAATTACCAAATTAGGTTTTTGCGCTCTCAGTTCATTGATGTATACATAAAAATCGTCCAACCATTTGTATTTAAAGCTTTGTCGTTCATTTCCACTTGTTCCTGATGGCATATATACAGACATCACAGAGACAGTTCCAAAGTCTGCACGTATCACTCTTCCTTCAAAATCGTATACTGGTATTCCACAACCGATTTCCACATGATCTGGTTTTATTTTTGTAAAAATAGCAGTACCACTATACCCTTTTTTTTCAGCAGGATTTAGAAAAATCTCATACCCCATTTCTTTAAACGCTGTCCAATCAACGTCCTTCTCTGTAGCCTTAATTTCTTGTAAACAAACAACGTCGGCATCTGTAGCTTTTAACCAATCTATAAATCCTTTTTTTATTGCGGCACGAAGACCGTTTACGTTGTAAGTAATTATTTTCATTTCTAACTTATTTTTTATTTTTTTAGAAACACAGTATATTTATTCAAAAATTTCTTTTTCGAAATATTCTACCACGTGCATCTGCAAAAATTTTTCTTGTTCTTCTACATTTAAATTTGGCACCTTTTTGCAATTTTTCCAATGCGGCCAACCGTCCTGATCCTGCGACTCTAGCTCATAATAGCCCGAATAACTTAAAATCTTACAAATTGCAATATGCATTAAATCTTGTTTCTGCTCTTTGGTAAATGTAAGTTGACCTTTCCCCAATTCTTGAACACCAATCATAAAAAGTATGATATCCATATTAGGTTTTTTGCCCGTTAGTTGAATAAAATAGTAAACTACTTTCAACCATTTTTTTTCAAAATCCTCTTCAATTATTATTTTAGGTTCGTTTTCTTCATTCTCCATAATCATTATTTATTATTTCCTTAACACCCCTTCATTTCAAATTCAATTTCTTTTTTTCTGTCGTCAGATTCTTTAAGGTATTCATGACCGCTTTTGATTTTCAAGTCTATTTGCGACAAACTTTTTTTAGCATCCTTCATTTTAGCAGCTTTTTCCGCCTTATCTGCCAATTTGATTCCTGTTTCACCATCTTTAAGTGCCTTTTGTGCCATGTCTAATGCTAGTTTCGCCTCTTCATTTGCGTCAGGACACTCTTTTGTTTTTTCTACATAACCTTTATATACTACTATGAGTTCTAAGGCTTTCGTTTTAACACTTTCGCAATTTTGACGTAATCTCTTGGCTTCTCCCTTTAGATAATCGGTATTGGCAGAATCTTTCCCAATCATTTTTGGTTGAATTTTAACATCCTGAGCTATCAATTCTTGTCCACTCCAAAACAATAGGACCAGAACCAGAAGAATATTAATTTGTTTTTTAATCATAGAAATCATTGTTTATCCCAATCAATCTAAAGTATATTTGTTTGCAAGTATGCGCAATCGTTAATCTATACTTTATCTTCTGGTTAAAATTAGTAAATATATTTGTATGTCAGTACTACGCCCCTTCAATATTAAAAAATGGATAGAAGAAAATCGTCATCTACTCAAGCCTCCCGTCGGAAACCAGCAGATATACAAGGGCAACGACGACTTCTTAGTCATGGTAGTAGGAGGACCCAACTCCAGAAAAGACTTTCATTACAACGAAGGCGAAGAGCTGTTTTATCAGTTAGAAGGAGATATCAACGTGCGCATTATAGAAGACAACAAGCAGGTGGACATCTCCATAAAAGAAGGCGATCTGTTCTTGCTTCCCGCTCGCACCGCCCATCTTCCTCAACGTAAAGCAAATACAATAGGTCTTGTCATAGAACGCTATAGAAATACAGCGGAAAAAGACGGTTGCATGTGGTTTTGTGAAAAATGCGACACTAAACTCTACGAAGAATTTTTTCAACTTACCGATATCGTAACGCAATTACCTATTGTTATGGAAAAATTTTATTCCTCACTAGAGCATCGCACTTGTAAAAAATGCGGTGCTGTAATGGAACCTCCAATGAAACTAATTTAATAATTATTTGTTAGTTGTCACAAAAGCAAAACACTTTTATGTATAAGTGTTTAAAAATTGCAAGTAACTAATTATCCATTACCTATATATTTTACAAAATGAAAACAGGAGTATTGCTGGTAAATTTGGGAACCCCCGACAGCACAAAAACATCGGATGTACGAAAATATTTAAGAGAATTTTTAATGGATTGGAGAGTCATCGATATTCCTTTTTTAAACCGATGGATGCTAGTCAATTTAATTATCGCTCCTTTTCGTGCTCCTAAGTCGGGTCATGAATACAAAAAACTTTGGCAAGAAAAAGGTTCTCCTTTAAAATTTTATGGTCTTGAATTACAAGAGCTACTTCAAAATACACTAGGCAATGACTATGTAGTTGGTTTCGGTATGCGATACCAAAACCCCAGCCTTGAAAAAGCAGTGGAAATTTTTAAAGGTAAAAGTATTGAGAAACTTATTGTAATTCCTTTATATCCCCAATACGCCTCTGCTTCCACTGGATCTTCGATTGAAGAGGTGATGAAGGTAATCGGTCAATGGCAAATTATTCCTGAGCTAAAAATTATTAGTAATTTTTGTGACAATCCTTTATTTATAAAAGCCTTTGCAGAACTAGGGAAAAAATACTTAGCGAAAGAATCCTACGATCACATTATCTTTTCTTATCACGGTATTCCTGAAAGGCAAATTATAAAAGGTTCTGAAAAAAACCAGTGCCAACTTGGAGACTGTTGTAAAAATTATCACGCAAAGAACAAGTATTGTTATCGAGCCCAATGTTTTGAAACCACAAGGCTATTAGTAAAAGAACTTGGTTTGTCTGAAAATGATTACACGATTTCCTTTCAATCAAGACTCGGTAAAACGCCTTGGATTAAACCTTACACGGACCATAAAATTGAGGCGTTGGCGAAAGCGGGCAAAAAGAAAATTCTGTTTTTCTCACCTTCTTTTGTAGCGGACTGTTTGGAAACGACAATTGAAGGTGGCGAAGAATACAAAGAACTCTTTGAAGAAAATGGCGGTCAACACTGGCAATTGGTTGAAAGTTTAAACACGAATGCTGCTTGGGTAGAATGTTTGAAAAACATGGTTTTGGAAAAACAATAGTAAACAGCTACACTATAAAGAATTATAACCTTTGCAGGTTGAAATCGTATTAAAGTCTTATTATATTTTTAAACCTTAATAAACCCTTATGAAAAAAAAACTATTACTTCTTTGTGTTGGAGTATTTTTGGTATTTTCGACACAGGCCCAGAATAAAAAAGCGGCCAAATACAACAACAAGATTATTGACATTCAGTACAAACTAGTACCTGATGTGGTAAATTTCTTCAAAGCATTTGAAGGAGGAAACCTTACAGATCTAAAATCCAAAAAAGAGATCCTTTCCAAAGATTTTAACGCAGCCATTGCGAAAGTAAAAAAAATGAAGGCTTTTGAAGGAGATATAGCATTAAGAGATGCGGCTCTAGAATGGTTTAATCTTTATAAAGGCAGTCTTGACGCAGAGTACAATCATATTATCGAGTTAGCATCAAAGCCTAAAGACAAACGTACTCCAGAAGACAAGGCTAAACTTCAGAAACTTTCAGATGAATTGATTGGTAAAGAAACCGAAATTGACCTTAAGTTTGAAGCCGCTCAAGTTACATTTTCCAAAAAACATGGATTGGAACTGAAAAGCTACGAGATTGGCCAAACTAATTAATCTATAACCTTAGACCTTCAAAACATGAAAAAGACATATATCGCCTATATAATTATTCTACTATCCGCAATAACACTGGACTCTTGTGTGAGGGCCAATCCTCATTGTAAAAAAGCCCACAAAAACATTAAAAAACTTCACTTAAGTAACTGGTAATTTTAGACCCTCAGAAAAAAAGGGAAGCGCCATGCTTCCCTTTTTTTTTATATTTTTTCGAATTTTCTTGATGTTGATAACTTTGTTTATTATTATTGCGGTAACGAAAACGATACAGAGATTCAATCAATTAACCTAAAGCCCAGCCGTGGATAAACCTATAGAGATTTTTCAGACCAAAATCAGAATAAAAGATATTGCAGAACGCGCAAATGTTTCAGTAGGAACCGTAGATAGAGTACTTCACAACCGAGGAGAAGTAGCTCAAGAAACTAGAGATCTAATCAAGAAGATAATTGCAGAATTAGAATATAAGCCCAATATTATAGCAAGTGTTTTGGCTATGAAAAAGCCTTTCCGTATCGCCGTACTTATGCCCTTACCAACAGACCAAGATTCTTATTGGAAGTTACATCTTACAGGCATTGAGTTGGCAGTAAAAGAATTGAGCCATTTTGGCGTTTCCATTCAAAAATACTTTTTTGAGATCACCAGCGAAGAATCTCTTCGACTACAATACGATCAGTTGCTGGAAAATAAACCAGATGCCGTTTTAATGGTTCCTGTATTCGCAACAGCAAATAAATATATTACCGATAAACTTATAGAAGAAAACATTCCATTTTCATTTATTGATACTACAACCGAAGGAGATGGTGAACTATCTTTCTTCGGCCAAAACTCCTACCAAAGTGGCTATTTAGCAGCCAAATTAATGAGTTATGGCGTCTCTAAAGAAACTACTGTCCTTATTATAAACGTGGGCTGTGATCAGTATAGTGGCCCACACCATGCCGAACGAATAAAAGGTTTTAAAGCTTATCTCAACGAAAACAATATTACCGAAACAAAAGTCCGTATTATTGATATCCCTTCTACACAAGAACAGGATGTTAAAGCAGCTTTAACGTCCGCTTTTTTTGATTACTCTTTTGTTAGAGGATTATTTGTAACCGGCTATGAGGTACATCGGGTAGCAAAATTTGTGGACGATAAAAAACTAGGAAACATTCGAATGATTGGATATGACCTGCTTGAAAGTAATATTCATTATCTGAAAAAAGGCACCATCGATT
Source organism: Cytophagales bacterium (assembly GCA_031416415.1). Taxonomy (GTDB): domain Bacteria; phylum Bacteroidota; class Bacteroidia; order Cytophagales; family Cytophagaceae; genus JANYCO01. Next base: position 8,711 of record JANOTP010000283.1, read on the forward strand.
TCCTAATCAGTCAAAAACCAGAAAACCAAGGATTCCGAGGCGTCATGAATTTGTTTAATACGCTCGTCTTAAAACAGCCTATTGCGCCTAAAATACCAATGCCTATTGACATAATTACCAGTGAAAATGTAGATTTTTATCTATATTTGTAGCCTTACAAAAAACGCCAAACTTTATGAAAAAAATAATATTTGTTCTTGCCTTCACAACAGGTTTGTTGTACAATCAAACTATTTCTGCCCAACATACTGAAGCACATAAGCTTGACAAACAAATTGAACTGACCATGGATACTGCCACTCACCACATGATGGCATTTATCCTTAATCAAGATACTACAGAGTATAAATTAGCTATTTCAACTGTTGAAAAAGCCAAAGTTATGACAAAAGAATACAAAGCTATGATTGCCAAAGAAAAAGGTCTTGGTGGAAGATCAGATGCTGAAGAAGCGGCATTCCTGGTGGAAGAGATAAATATGTATTACAAGCCAAAGTTGAAAGAAACAATAATGGCTGACAAAAAGAAAATTGAAAAATATAAATACAAAGGAAAAGTATATATGGTTGGTACTAAGTCTAAAACCTATTTAGATAGCTTTAGTGAATACCTTCCTAAAAACGAGAAATAATCTTTTTTTGAAAAAAAAGCATTTTTTCCTTGAATTTTAGAACGCATTTATTACTTTTGCAATCCGTTTTAGAATATAATGCGAAAGTAGCTCAGTTGGTAGAGCGCGACCTTGCCAAGGTCGAGGTCGCGGGTTCGAACCCCGTCTTTCGCTCAAAAGAAAGTTATTAGTTACAAGTTATTCGTTATTAGACTATTAAACTAAAAACAATAACGCTTAACTGATAACTTTTTTTAATGCTTCTCTGATAACGATTAGGAAGTAAATGCCGGGATGGTGGAACTGGTAGACACGCAGGACTTAAAATCCTGTGACCCTTAAAGTCGTGCGGGTTCGATTCCCGCTCCTGGTACAATGCAGTCTGGAGTGTGAGTATTGAGGTTTTATTCTCAATACTCACACTCCAGACTTTTTTTATGACTTTAGTACTATGTAGGATATTTAGCCAATTGCTGGGGAAGATCACTCGAAATGAAGCAAAGCTTGGCCCTTAAGCCCAAACCTCCTGTATCGTTTCTCTAAACAACGCATTCAACTTTTGTGTCTCTGGGTGTGTATCTAAAATCCCAGATTTCAAATACAAAGCAAAATAATCTAATTGCTCTACAATGAATTTTTGTAGCGGTTCTATTCTTTTTTCCAAGCCTAATTCTTGTCCAGATTTCTTTTTGGCCAACAATACTTCAAGTTCTTGTAAAATAGATTTTTCTTTTACGAGTTCGTTAACTAAAATATCAAATTCCATTGGAGGAAAGGTTCCAAATTTTTCTATCCAAGCACAACATAAAAGCGGCCGAAGTACATAGAAATATTTTTTAATGCGCACCTCTTCGTTTTGCAAATAGTCTTTGTAATTGCCAGAAGCCATATGGAAATAATGGTTCAGACAAGCCTTTGGATTAAAATATTCTGTAGACAAAACCCGCAACTTTTCTGCTGTTTTATATTCTTCATGGTATACAATAGGACTGCGCAGCCATTCCATTAATGGAGGGTTGGATTTCCTAAACAACTTCAGCGCCTTTCGCAATTCCCAACCACTCAAGTCCAATTCGTTGGGCAACATTTCTTCCATAGAATCTTTCTGCTCATCAATAGACATATACCATTCAGGGCGCTGCACATAAATAAACCGAACATCCCAATCGCTGTTCACCGATTCAAACCCCCAAGCACGACTGCCACTTTCAACTGCAAAAAGGATTTTTATATCTTTTCGGTTTTCGAGGTTTTTTAATTCTGATTGTATGTGGGTTTTCATTGTTTCGTTGTCAATAAATTAATTTGTCTCGTCCTAAAATAAGTATTTCGCCCTTGTTGGTGCTTTTCACCAACAAGCTGTTTCTACGCAGCACTAATGCCCTTTTCGTAAATGATTTTTTTTAATTTCGATGTTAATTTGTCTCGTCCTAAAATAAGTATTTCGCCCTTGTTGGTGCTTTTCACCAACAAGCTGTTTCTACGCAGCGCTAATGCCCTTTTCGTAAATGATTTTTTTTAATTTCGATGTTAACCACGACCTACCTATTTTGTCAGAAAGAATAAGTTGAGTTTTATAAATATTAAAAGCAAATAGATTGGTTACTTTGGAGTCACGAGCAACGCTTGTTGGTGAAAAGCACCAACAAGGGCGAAAATCGCTTTATAAATTATTATAGGTATTACTTTTAATTCTAAATGTAACTATTTGTTCTGCCCAAGAAATCTTTTCGGAAAAAGATTCATTTTCAAATTCAAAGTATTTTCTCTGAATTAGCTTTCCAATGTTTTCCGAAAGAATCCAATTTATGAGTTCTTTTGAATGCTCTGTCTTATCATAAAACCCTCTTATTTTATTCCTTTCAAAAAGCGCTATTTCTTCATTAACTATAAAGTTTGACAAATGTTTAATTGAAGCTTTAGATTCTGTAACCTCCAAAGAATCAACAAATCATTAAATATAGGATAGAAATGAGCTATTACTGCAAAATAATTCTGGAATTCGGATGCTGCTTTTTCACTTTCATCATATAACATACTTTCCCAAAGAACAATCATATATTCTTGAACCAGTTTTTGCTCCTCTTCCTTCCAATTTTTCCAACCTGCTAAGGAGAGTTTTTCAAATGCAATCCAAATTTCATAAGGACTTCTAAGTTCTGCTATAAGTTCGAATATTCTAGGCAAAAAATGTTTGTAATCCAATTCGTTGCCCCATGTCGTAATTGCTTTGCCTGTAAAACGCGATAAATCTTCGTCCGACAAATCTTTAAGTGATTTAGAAAACAATTCTTGATTCCATTTTTCCAAATCTCCATATAACGGACTTCCACTCATAGACAAATTACTATGATACTTTTCAAAGGTTTCATATAATTGAGCTATAATCTTTTCTATTTTGGAAGTCATTATTAATATTGTATTGATATAGTTTAGGAAGGCAACCAACCTAATTCAAATTCTTTGATATAATTTTTTAGTTCTTCAACTCTGTTTATCCCATCTAAATCCATGCAAATTATTTTTAGGTTACCATGGTCTGCTGTCTCTGGTAAACAAGTTGCAAAAAAGCATTGCCAAAAAGTATCGGCTAATTTTTCATCATTGTGCCAAGTGGTCATTACTTCAATTTCATTATGATTTTCCATTGTCTCCATAACTACAATATTTTCGTCAAAAAGGTCATGAAGTTTTTCTCCGAATTGTCCGTGTCCTTTAAATTCTAAAATGTTTCTTGAAATTGATGTTCTTACAAACTTGTCAAACCTATTTGAATCAGGTTTATCGTTAGCAATTGCAAGACAAACCCAGTCATTATCGGGAAGTTCGTCCTCAAAGTTATTATAGTCTAACCAAAAAACCATTCTGTTAAAATATTTTCCTATTGGTATCATAATCTTCTTTTAAAATGCTACAATAAGGTTTAGAGCATTGCGTTCGGATGGGTTTCAAAGCAAAAATTGATAATAAGCGTTAAACTTGAATATAGAGATATAAGTTTACAAACAATCCCACCTGAAACAAAACCCGTGTTTTGTTCAGTTATTTTTTCCCTCTGACTCTTTAATTTTTTCAATTATATCAAGCCATGTAAGATTCTTTTCTAGAAATTTACCATATTCATCTAATAGAACTAATAATTTTATTCAAATAAAGGTCAATCCATATCCAAGTTTCCATATTACTAATTGATCATTTACATATGGATCATTCCAAAGTGTTTTTAGTTTTTCTTGAATAATGCTTTCTTTCATTTCGTCAATTCCTTCAGCTAGTTTAACTGTATCTCTCATTTGAATTTCTTTCATTTTATAAAGGTTTTCTCTAGCAAGTTTATCAATGATTATTGTAAAATTCTCCTCAAAATCTATAATTGCCTCAAGCTGTTCTTTTATATGTTCGATTTCGAATGGTTCTGATGTATGTGCTGCAATATTCCTTAATTTCCTATTAACGTTGAGTGCGCTATAAAATTTCGAGTCAATAAGTCGAAATGCATAAAGCAATTCTATCTTACTTGATAGAGAACTTAATGTTCCTGGATAATCTAATAATTTGTTTTTATATCTTTTAGACTCATCAGGTAGAATTAATTATTTCGCACTTGTTGGTGCTTTTCACCAACAAGCTGTGTCTACGCAGCGCTAATGCCCTTTTCGTAAATGATTTTTTCTAATTTCGATTTTAACCACGACCTACCATTTTTGTCAGAAAGAATAAGTTGAGTTTTATAAATGTTGAAAGCGATTAGATTGGTTACTTTGAAGTAACGAGCAACGCTTGTTGGTGAAAAGCACCAACAAGGGCGAAAAAACCCCCAAGCTCGGCTCCCACTTTCTACAGCATAAAGAATTTTTATATCTTTGCGGTTTTCGAGGTTTTTTAATTCTGATTGTATATGGGCTTTCATCGTTTCATATTAAATAATTAAAACCGTCTTTATACAAACCTCCAAGGTTTTGAAAACCTTGGAAGTTTCGTTGTTAACGATTCCAGCATGTCAGTTGAAAACAGCATCCAAGGAGCGAGCTAATAGCTAATTTTTAGAAGTTTGTCATTAACAATATATTTAATTTCGCCTGTTCCAATAATTCTAGAACCTTCTCTAAACTCAAACTCCATTCCTTCTTTCAAGCAACCCGCAAAATAGTCTGGTGATAACATTTTTATTTTTGCCTCAACAGTGTCACCAGAGAAAACGGTTTCTTTACCAATAAAAGTTTGCTGGCCGGATGTCTGCATTTCCGTAAAATCAAACTTTAATTGTGGTCTGTATCCATTGATTGCTGGTGTTTTTCTTCCCCCTTGTTCTGTTGTCAAGTATTGCAGTTTTGCAATAAAGTCAACCATTTTAAACTCTTCATTATAATAGCTCATAACGCTATCAATTATTTTATCGAAGTCTGCTTGGTTACAAAATCTTATTGACGTGTCTAGAAGTTCCATTATTGAACTTCCCGCTTCTAATTGCCATGCGTTTTGTCCATTAAATTTTTTAGCATCAATTTTTTCAATTGTTAATGGCGTGCCAAAATATTCCTTTAGTTCTCTTATAAAATCTAGAATTTCTATTTGGTTAAAAGTTGGCCAATCATTCATTGCATCCAAAAACAGCGTTGCAATTTCTTTTAACTTATGTTCTTTAGTATCAATTTCAACTAACGTCCTTAGTGTCGAATTTGTTATGATATTATTACTGTCCATTGTCTATGCCTCCTGATTATATTTGTATATGAGGAACTTATCAATCATCCCCTTCTTTGGTCTTTGGCGCCCGAACTTTAGGTATTAGCCAGAAAAAGGACTATTACGAAAGACCCTTCTGCGACGAAAGAATTGCTATAATGTGCTCAAGAAGATGAATGAATGTCGATTTTTCAAATAAGTTATTTAATCTGTCAGAAACAATGGTCTTCTCAACTACATTATTAAGTTTCCTAATAGCTCCCTCCAAATCCTCCACCAATTTAGTCCTGTCTAAATCCTTGCTTGCTGTTATAATGTCGATTGGCTCAAATGAAAAAGCCCCTATGCCGCAGCATTCCGCCATGCAAGATACTTCGAGTTTACCGAGGAAGTCGAAAGAAGTATTCAAAAGAACATCAACATCGAATAAATTTTTATCCGATGTATCCGGTTCTATCCATATAAAATTGTATTGTTCCATAGTTTCATTTTATAAATAGTATTTTCAATCAAAATTGTAATCAAGCAATTTTTCAAAACCCTAGTATACCCTCTAACTATTTTACCTCCATAAGCGTAGTTTTTCCTATCAAAAACCACCTAATTAAACCACCAAGGCTTTTAATACCCTTGGTGGTTTAATTTATCTACGAAGAACCTAATCCTCCCTACTCCCATCATCGGCCATTCTTACCATCTTCGGAATAAATTTCGCTACTACTTCGACCAAATCCGTTTGGGCTGCCATCACGGTATGGATATCTTTGTAGGCTCTTGGGGCTTCGTCTAGGCCGCCTCCAATAAGCGTTACGCCATGATCTTTCAATACCGATTTCATTTCTTCTGAGGTAATTGTTTTCTCGGCCATCGTTCTGCTCATTTGTCTCCCTGCACCGTGCGAGGCGGAGTTCAAGGCATTTTCAACACCTTTTCCTCTTACTAGAAATCCTGGAGCAGTCATAGAACCTGGAATAATTCCCATCACGCCTTTGGCTGCTGGGGTTGCTCCTTTTCTATGAACAATCACTTCTTCGCCAAGATAGAGTTCTTTCCAAGCAAAATTATGATGGTTCTCCACTTTCGCCAATACTTGCGCACCAATTGCTTTCGTAAGTTTTTCGTGAATCACTTGATGACAAGCCGAAGCATATTCTCCTGCCAAATTCATGGCCATCCAATATTCCATTCCCTCTGCACTGTTCAAATCCATATAAGCCAATTGAGCCGCTTCTCTTGGGAGTGGACAAAGTTGTTTTGCCAATTTTGTATAATGCCCTGCGATCATAGCACCCATTCCTCTAGAGCCCGAGTGTGTCAGCAAGGCCAAATATTTTCCTTTCGGAATATTCAATTCGACATCCGCTTTTTCTAATTCTATAATCCCCCATTCCACAAAGTGATTTCCTCCACCTGAAGAACCCAATTGCGAATAGGCTTTATCCTTCAAGGCTTTCACCATTGGATTGATTTTGAACACTTCATTTTCCAACACTTCATGATCTGCTTTGTATTGTCCATGAAACCCATGACCCGCACCAAATTTTGTATGGGCAATCAATTCTCTTTTATACTTACTTTCATTTTCAAGAAAATGATCTGCAGAGATATCGTAGATGGACAAACACATTCTGCAACCGATATCAACACCCACACCATAAGGAATAATCGCATTTCTTGTGGCCAACACGCCACCAATTGGAAGTCCATATCCTTGGTGCGCATCGGGCATCAAAGCTCCTGCCACTGAAACAGGCAGGCGAACGGCCATGTTCATTTGTTTTAATGCACCTTCTTCAATAAAGTCTGCTCCGTAAATTTTATAGGGTGCTGGCTCCTCTTTCAATTCAATTATTTTTTCTATTGTTCTTTCTGCTATCAGCGCTTCCGCTAAATTTTTCAATTGTGCGTTTTCTAAATAACCTTCTGGAGCCTCCACTACTTTTGACAAGATGCTTAGAATTTCTTCCTTGGAATTTTCATTACCCAATTCTACCGAGGCCTCCAAAGCTATTGCCATCACTGACGTTTGTGGGTATCCAAGTGAAATAAGTTCTGTTCCTGATATGGTTATTGTATTCATCATTTCGTTTTTAAATTTACTTAAATTTTTAATCTAAGACTTTCTTTTTGCACTAAATACTCAGGGCTAACTACTAACCCTCAGTAACCCCGATGGGATTCGAACCCATATTTCTGCTGAAGCAGACAGCGGGCTGTAAATACGCTTCCCTACTTTTGTTTCCAATTTCGGTGCAACTGTAAACTTTGCTCGTTAGTCCGCGCAGGTCTAACGAGATAATCCACGCACTCCACGGTTCCGATTTTACCGCAGCTTTTCCTTTTAAGCTACAGGGTCAATTGTTGTCGTTTTAACACCGCAGGCATCGGCCTGCGGTGGTTGCTAACTTTTTTTTAATCTTTAACTAACTACTAATTACTCAGGACTCAATACTATTTACTTCTTCTCAGGTACAAACAATTGTTTCAATTGCTCCACCACTTGAGAGTTTCCTCCCAATGAAATACTGTTGATTTTTTCCGCGATTTTCTCTACGTACTCCATCTCTTTCAATTTGAACAGCATTGCGTTATCTTCCATCAATTTTGCAGTGTTCAGCAAACTTCTGGTCGAAGCAGTTTCCTCTCTTCGCATGATGGTATTGGCTTGCGCTTTTTTCTCGGCTACCAACACTTGGTTCATAATTTCTTTCACATCGCCTGGCAATATGATGTCTTTTATCCCGCAAGCACTCAACGCAACACCCATTCCCTCCGCTTTTTCTTTTACCGCTTCCAAAATAATTGGCGCTACCGATTCTTTTCGGTCCAACAATTCATCGAGCGTCAACGAGCCAATGACGGCACGAATAGAAAGCTGAATAAGGGTATACAATTGTTTCTCATAGTCCTTATTTTCAAGCAATGCTTTTTCAATATCCGAAACTTTGTATTGTGCATGGAAATTTAATCGTATCGCTGCTTTGTCTTTTGTAAGCAATTCTTGTCCAGAAATTTCCATGGACACCAATCGTGTATCGGCTTTCAACACCGTCATCACAACTGGATTTTTCCAGAAATAATACACCCCAGGACCAAGCATTCGTTCGAATTTTCCTTCTACAAATAACAAACCTTTCTCATAAGACTCTACCACATAAACGCGCACGTAGTTTAGAATTTCTTTTCTTACCAACGTAAGTTTATCAATCGCTTCAGTAATTTCTGGTTTGCTAATATCGGCGATTACGAATTCGTGTTTAATCACACCGTTCCAAAACGCATAGCGTCCAGCAGTAAGCACATTTTTGAAAACACCGTTTTCATAATGCAAGGCAAGTTCGTTGTCTTTCACTTCAACTGAATTCAATAAGGCTGCTAATGCTTCGTCTTTCAAGAGAATACCAAGGTCAAAAGGAGCTTGGAAGGCTTTTGTCATATCGTATTCCAAAACAGATTCGTTTGGTAGCACCCAAAAAACTCCGTTGGTAATTACTCTATTATAAGCACCATTTTTAACTACTAATCCTACTGTGTAGGCATTCACTCTTTTACGTAACATACTTGTATAATTTAATTTTTAAAACTTTTATTCTTTTTAATAAAACAAAGCGAAACAATTCTTCCACTTTCGAGGAGCATGATTTTAGCAAAAACGCTAGAACTGGTTTTTATAACGATACTTCTCTCTGGTCTATCTCTTCCCTCCTTAGCGTTACAGGAGGGAAGAAGCGGCTTTCTGAAGTTTCCTTTTTATAAAAAGCAGGCCTTTTTATTGTTGCGGTATCCACTATACTTCAAACGATTGCAGAATTGTTTTTTGTCCGAAGACCAAACCGAACTGCTTTCGCTTTGTTTTTTCAGGTACACCTTTTTAAAGAAGTGGTGCGCTTCGGAATATGGAGTGTTAGTCCATAGTCTGCTACTCTACCAACTGAGTTATCCTGTCTCTCGACACGAGTGGGATTCGAACCCACGACCCACAGGGTGGTGAACAACCTTTCACTTACACAAGCAGCATACAATTTTTACATCGCACTACTGGGCTATTCAGAAACCCAAATCCGGTCTTGGCAAACTACTCGCTGTCCGCGCTTTCTTGTCTTTCGACAAGGAAGATCTTTTGCTCCCCAACTGGCGAACGGAATATTTTCAATGAATGATTTATCTTATTTAATCCTATCATTCAATCAGCTAAATCATTGTAAAGAACGTTTTCTTTTTGTTGACGATTCAAAATAACAAGGCCAGTACGCAGACTATTTGCGTAGTAAAAAACTAATTTAAAATAACTTATAATTATTTGACTAACAATTAAATAAATTGAAAAATAAATACACAAATTTTTTCTACGCAAATAGATTGCGTAGTTCGACTTTTCTTTTGATCTTGTTCTGCTAAAATAAAGCTTATGCCGATAAATAAACAAGCGCTCATTCGTTACAAAGTCATTGACCAATGTTTACAAAACCGACAACGCAAATGGTCTTTGGAAGATCTAGTGGAAGCCTGCTCTGAAGCGCTCTATGAATTTGAGGGTATAAAGAAAGGAGTAAGTTTACGCACCGTGCAACTAGATATACAAACCATGCGCAGTGAAAAGCTTGGCTACAATGCTCCGATTATAGTAGTAGAGAAAAAATATTATTCTTACGAAGACAAAAATTACAGCATTTCAAAAATTCCACTCTCCAAACAAGACTTAGGAATGCTTACAGAAGTGGTAGGACTTTTGAAACAATTGAAAGGACTAAATTATTTTGAAGAAATGAGTGGCATGATTGCCAAGTTGGAAGACAAAGTAATAACACAAAAAACTCAAGGCCGATCAACGATTGATTTTGAAAAAAACGAATTGTTGAAAGGGCTTGAGTTTATAGATCCTTTGCACAAAGCCATTTTAAATGAAACGACCGTTCAAATTACCTATCAATCCTTCAAAGCACGCAACGCATCTGATGTTATTTTTTACCCCTATCTATTAAAGGAATACAGAAATCGATGGTTTGTTTTTGGGATGACTAGAAGGGGCAAAGCCTTACAAAACCTTGCCCTCGACCGTATCGTGGAAGTGCACGAATTGCCAAACATAACGCCAGACCCACCAACTGCAGAGATTGAAAATTATTATGCAGACGTTATAGGCGTTACCAAATCACTGGGTCAAAAAGCTTCTACGGTGGTGTTGAGTGTAGACAAAGCTACTATTCCTTATGTTCTAACAAAACCACTTCATGCTTCGCAAACCATTTTAAAAGAACCAACCGAAGAAGGGCATACATTGATAAGTATAAATGTTGTTTTAAACTTTGAATTGGAAAGGGAGATTTTGGGTTTTGGAGAAAAGGTAAAAGTTTTAGCGCCTAGGATTTTAGTGAAGAGTATTAAGAAACGGTTGGAAGAGGCGGTTGGAAAGTATTAGTAAAGCGTAGTTTATTGTTCCATGCTGGGTAGACTTCACCTATCATAGAGCATTTTTATAAAAACTACACTCGCTGGCAAGTCTCTAGACTTGTGCCAGCTGGTAAAAATAATCAATAATATTTTCCTGCCTTTGTACTCCGTAGTCTGTAAGTCACAGACTACGGAATAAAATACATTATTTTCAGCAAACAGTTAAAACCCTATTTTACCTATCTTATATTTCTTGCCCCTTATAGACAACACTAAATATTCACTTTTGGATAAGTATTGAGATGTAATAGGTTTGAATATTGTTTTACCATCCGTGTCTTTGGCTTCAAACATTGATAATTTTTCAAGTTCTCCTGCTTTATTAATTGAGACCATTACCGTTATAGCATCTTTAGCATTAGATAATGCATATAGTTTTTCTGGGTCAGCTTCGTCTATATTTTTTTTATGATCGTTGTACAAAACATAAATCATATCATCCTTCATGGCATACATATACGAAAAATAAGTTGGCGAACCACTTCTTTGTAATTTGGGAATTTTGACTTTCCATAAAATCTCTCCTGTAGCTGAAAATTTTATGCCCATTATGTGGTTGTAATTATAAACAGTTGTCGTAGTTGTGTGCCCTGATGAATTGGTAGAAGTATATACTTGTACATAATATTGTTCCGCCATAATAATAGTGTTCCCCTCCTCATCAATATCCATGTGGTCGATTGAATAATTATATAATTCTTTTCCTTTTGAAGCTTTTTTTGCACTTATGAATAAACTCAAAAAATCAACATCAAAAGGTTTTACTTTCTGTGTAATAATTGACTTTGTTGAAGGATTTATTTTCATATAAAAAGCTCCTTTAAGAGAATTTTCAGATTTTTCGGAATAGAATCCTGCAGCAATAATATTCCCTTCTTTATCAGGTCTAATGGCTATTCCAGATGCATAAGCGTCGCCAATATCTGGCTTAAACTCTTTTATTTCTTTCGTAGAATAAAAATAAGTGATCAACGTATAATAAAAACCAGGCTCTCCTTTTTCTCTTTCTTTTCTTGGTATTTTAACCTTCCCCAATATGTGCAAATTAGCATCATTGTCTATTACATATTTCTCTATTTCAAAATTCTTAGAACTGTAAGGAAGTGTTAATCGGTTTTCCCAAATAAGATTTAAATTCTGATCCAACGCTTTAAAATAATAGGATTCCTCCTCGTTTTTATCTTCCTTTAGATCAGAAGACAAAAGAATTTTTGTAGTATCGAACGATGTTCTAAACGAAATATTTGGCGCGCTTCTTCCTTGCTCAGGCATTTCCATGAGTACTTTAGATTCAGCACCAACCTCTCCATTTTTTGAAATTGTATTAGCCAATAAATATTTTACCTTTTCTTTATTATCCCAAAAAGTGGTAAATAAATAAAATTGATTAGCAATTTTATTAGCGGTAAAATACGCTACCTCATTATTATGAAATCTAACAATAAGTTCTTTGCTGAAAATTTGTTTTAGGTTGTTATCGTATCGCTCCATTACTCCTGTATTTGTCCCAGCAGACATATAGGAGAGTGTATTTGCATAAACGACATTAAACCCATCCGCATCTCTCGATAGGACATCAGTGAACGAAAGCGTTTTGCTTTTTTCCATTTCATCCGTCCAGGTAATCGCTACCTTGCTGTTTTGGGAAAATACAAAAGGGGAAATAAGAAGTGAAAATACTCCAATGAGTAACTGTTTTTTCATAGCTAAAATGTTTCAAGGTGAAAGTATAATTCGAATATAGAAAATAGAAATCAACTTGACAAATAAAATAAATAGCCTAATACATTGTCCCCCTTGTGCGGCTGGCTTTGTACTAGCGGAGGGGGACAGCTACGTTGGACTAAAATAAGTTTAAGCTCTAAGGTTGATAGCTGGCGTTCGACATAACCATAGAATAAAATATTTTTATTCTATGGTTATGAAAACTGATATAGATTCATTTATTTCTTCATCACTTCCTTCACCGCAATACTCAACTCATCCAATTGTTTTTCAGAAATTGTAGAAGGAGAATCAATCATCACGTCGCGACCGGCGTTGTTTTTTGGAAAGGCGATAAAATCTCTTATTGAATCGGAACCACCAAACAATGAACATAAACGATCAAAACCGAATGCTAGTCCACCGTGTGGAGGAGCGCCATATTCGAAGGCTTCCATGATGAAACCAAATTGATGTTTCGCTTCTTCATCGCTAAAGCCTAACATGCTAAACATTTTTGCTTGAAGCGCTTTATTGAAAATACGAATAGAACCACCACCTATTTCAACACCATTTATTACTAAGTCGTAAGCATTCGCCCTTACCGCTGCTGGATTGGTTTCTAGCATCTCCATGTCTTCTGGTTTTGGAGAAGTGAAAGGATGATGCATAGCGAAAAATCTTTTTTCTTCTTCGTTGTATTCAAACAATGGGAAATCAACTACCCAATGGGCGGAATATTTATCTTTGTCACGCAGACCAAGTCTGGTGCCCATTTCAAGACGAAGCTCACTAAGTTGTTTGCGCGCATCGTTTGCCGAACCGCTGATTACTAAAATTAAATCGCCAGGTTTAGCATTAAATTTCGCTGCCCAAGATTTTAAATCTTCTTGAGAATAAAATTTATCTACAGAAGATTTTAATGTGCCATCTGCTTCGTAACGCATATAAATAAGGCCTTTTGCCCCTATCTGCGGACGTTTCATCCATTCGGTCAATTCGTCTAATTGTTTTCTGGTATACGAGGCACAACCTTCTGCACAAATTCCCAATACTAATTCTGTACTGTCGAATACTACAAAACCTTTTCCTTTGGCTACATCATTCATTTCTACAAATTTCATTTCGAAACGAATGTCTGGCTTGTCGTTACCATAATACTTCATGGCATCGGCATAGGTCATGTGGGGAAGCTTAGGAAGATCTAATTTTTTTACTGTTTTAAATAAGTGACGAATTAATCCTTCAAACATATTTAAAATATCTTCCTGAGTGATGAACGACATTTCACAGTCGATCTGTGTAAACTCTGGTTGACGGTCTGCACGTAAGTCTTCGTCGCGGAAACATTTTACGATTTGGTAGTAACGGTCAAAACCTGCCACCATCAACAATTGTTTGAAGGTCTGTGGCGATTGCGGTAAAGCATAAAACTCCCCTGGATTCATACGGGAAGGGACCACAAAATCACGTGCACCTTCGGGTGTTGACTTTATAAGTACTGGCGTTTCTACTTCAATAAAACTTTGTCCATCAAGATAATTTCTTGTTTCTTTTGCCACCTGATGACGCAGCTCAAGATTTTTTCGAACGATATCACGACGAAGATCGAGATAACGGTATTTCATGCGGATCTCATCACCCCCGTCCGTTTTGTCTTCAATAATAAAGGGAGGTAGTTTTGCAGAATTTAGAATTTCAATTTCTGATATTCTAATTTCAATATAACCAGTTGGTATTTTATCATTTTTAGAAATACGTTCTACTACAAGCCCGCTCGCTTTTATAACAAATTCTCTACCCAGTTTCCTTGCAGCAGCCAATGTAGCAGCATCGGTTTTTCCTTCTTCCAAAAGAAGCTGTGTTATACCATAACGATCGCGCAGATCAATATACACCATACCGCCGATGTCACGTATTTTGGCTACCCAACCGCAAAGTACAACGGGTGTATTTATATCTGAAATTCTTAATTGTCCGCAATGGTGTGTTCTAAGCATAATCCTAACTATTTTGTAAAAGGTCACAAATATAGTGAATAGAAGAATATTTCTTAAATTTGAAGATTAATATACTTTAGGAAACGAATTTAATACGCATGGGAAGAATATTTGAAACAAGAAAGCATACCATGATGGCCCGCTTTGATAAAATGGCCAAAGCTTTTACAAGAATAGGAAGGGAAATTGCTATTTCCGTCAAATCAAACGGTCCTCTTCCTGAAAACAATCCCCGTTTGCGTACCCTAATGCAAAATGCTAAGGGCGTTAACATGCCCAAAGATAGAATTGAAGCTGCTATAAAAAGGGCTTCAAGTAAAGAAGAAAAAGATTTTGAGGAGGTGATTTACGAGGGTTATGGTCCTTACGGTGTGGCACTTCTCTTCGAAACAGCTACCGATAATATTTTTCGTACTGTAGCAGATATTCGTGCTATTCTATCGCGTGGAGGAGGATCTTTAGGCAAAACAGGCTCACTAGATTTTATCTTTACTAGAAAAGGGGTGTTTAAATTCTTAAAAGAAAACAGAGATATTGATGAATTAGAGCTTGAATTGATTGATTTTGGTGCTGACGATGTGGCGATTTCTGCTGAAGGCGATGTTTATATATATTGCGCTTTCCAAGACTTTGGAAAAATGCAAAAAGCTCTTGAAGACAAGGGAATAAACATTATAAGTGCTGACCTACAACGAATTCCTAACTCTTATACAGAAGTTACTGCAGAACAAGAAGAGGAAATACTTCTTCTCATAGAAAAATTTGAGCAGTACGATGATATACAGGTCGTTTACCATAACATGAAATAAGTTTACTGTTATATAATCCTTGTTCCAACAACTATTAACATTTCTAAGAAGATTTTAAAAAACAAATTGTTAATTTTGACACTAAGCCACTTTTCTACTAAAGCAGGGCTTTTAATTTTTATTCACCTTAAATAGTTATACGATGGGATTTATTAAAGAATTTAAAGAGTTTGCCATGAAAGGCAATGTTGTCGACCTTGCAGTCGGTGTTATCATTGGTGGAGCTTTTGGTAAAATTGTATCTTCTATGGTAAACGATATTATAATGCCTCCCATAAGTCTAGTACTTGGTGACAAAGGATTTACAGAACTTTTTTATGCACTAAACGGAAAAGTTTATCCCAATCTTATAGCAGCTAAAGCAGATGGTGCACCAATATTAGCCTACGGAAGTTTTATTCAAACCGTGATAGATTTTACTATTCTTGCCATCATTATTTTTTTAATGATAAAAGGAATTAACTCAATGAAGAAAAAAGAAGAAGTGGCAGCAGCAGTAGACCCTGAGCCAACGACAAGTGAGAAACTTTTAATGGAAATAAGAGACTCTTTAAAAAAATAATTTACAGTAGAAATCTTTAACAAAATGAAAAATTTATTATTAAATCTAACACTCTTTGTAGCAACATTCTCTTTTGCTTACAGTCAAGATTCTACTGCCACAAAAGATACTTTATATTGGCACAGAGGAACAACTCTTGCTGTGAATCTAGCACAAACTAGTCTTACCAACTGGAATGCTGGCGGGCAAAATTCTATTGCGTATAACGCGCTTTGTAACTCTTTTTTAAATTATGAAAAAGACAAACTAGTTTACAGCAATTCTTTAACATTAGCTTTTGGACAAGCAAATCTTGCCGATAAAGGCTGGAGAAAAACAGACGATCGTTTGTATTATATAAGTAAGCTGTCGTACAAGAAATCTGAAAAATTACGCTACACGATTTATTTAGATTTTCTTACTCAATTTGCTGATGGATTTAATTACATACAAAGTGTTTCCAATCCAAATGAAGATACTGCTGTGTTAGTTTCAAGATTTATGTCAAGAGGCTACAGCACACTGGCAATAGGCGCTGAATACACACCAACGAAAGGTTTATTTATTTTCTTCTCTCCTCTTTCTATGAAATCTACTTTTGTAGGTTACCAGCCTTTTGCAAATGCTGGAGCTTTTGGAGTGAGGCCTGAATACATTGATAAAAATTCAGGAAATAGAATTGCAGGTAAAAATACGTTGTTTGAACCAGGAGCTTTATTGGATATAGTTTACAATAAAGATTTTACTAAAAATATTGCATTTCAAACAAAATTATCATTGTTCTGGGCATATATGAGAAAAGCTTATGAGATTGATGGCGCAGGTATTTTACAAAATGAAACCTATGTTTTTAACAAAAATGTAGATGTAATGTGGGATCTATCCTTAGTAATGAAAGTTTCAAAATACATCACTGCAAGTATTACTACTTCACTTATTTATGACGATGACATAAAAGTATTAAGATCCAAATATGCAAACGATCCAACAAATCCAAAAGCTATTGGTCCTGCTATACAATTCAAACAAGTATTAGGAATTGGATTACAAGCTACATTTAAGTCTAAATACACACTGTAGATATTGTAATTAATTTAATACATATTCAGAAGAAAAGGAGTTAGCTATTAAACTAATAGCTAACTCCTTTTTATTTTTGCCCACACAACTAAGTAGGCACAATCCAAAAACTAAGACAACTAACTTAATTGATAATGGAGAAAAGCTATCTCCACTATCAATTAAAGAATTTTTAGTTAGTTTCATTATGTACAACTTTATAAGCAACTACTCTATTTTTGAAAAAAGTAGGTACAAGTAACGTGCTAGTTGCTGGAATAAACTCGATGTCAGCAGAATTTATTTTGTCCGCTTTTGTATCCAATACTATATTTTTTGTACCGTCTGGCTCAACTAGAAATACAGTTCCATTCCAATCAGAAACTATATAATGACCAATTTTCCCAAAGTAAGCGATACCATCTCCAGCAGCTACTTCTGTTGCTATTCCCGTAATGGATTTAGTAGTTAGATCAATCGATTTAAAATCATTACTTCCATAAGAAGCCAATAATATTCTATTTTTTTCAACCAACAAACCGTTTGGATTTTTTAACTCTTTATCTAGCCATGTGCTAATTTTCCCGTTAATTAACGTATGAATTTTATTACTTTCAGAATCAGAAAAATAAACAGTCCCTAGAGAATCTATTGTAATATCATTTAAAAATTTTGCTCCTTTTACTTCGTAGGTTTTTATAATTTTACCTTTTTCAATATCTATTTCGACAAGCTTTGTAATGTCCGTGACATATAGTTTGTTTCCAAAAATACCCAGACCTTTAGGGGCATCAAGTCCTTTTACCCATTCAAGCGTTTCGATCTTTCCATCAACGGTTAGTTTAGAAATAAAGCCATTTTTATCTTTATCCGTAGGCACCCCATTTATATTAGAAACATAAATAATATTTCTTGTTTGGTCAAACAAAACAGATTCTGGGGTTCTCAATAAAGTGTCCGTTGTCCAAGTTTGAGTTACACTAACAGCAGGTAGTACGATACTGTCTTTCACGACAACAACTGAGTCATTTTTAGAATTGTCTTTGTTATCAGTACCACAGGAAGCCATAAGGATTATGGCGCAAATAAACAGTGAATAAATTTTGAACATAGTTATACGTTTTTAAAAGTGGTAATTATAAAAGGAGTTAATAATGATTATTTTAATACTCTAAACTAGTAAAAATAAGTTACAGTTAAAAAATTTATTGTTTAAGCAAGGTTATAATTTTGTTAAAAAATAAAATTTGCTTTTAGACGAGCCTCCTTCCGTAAGCTCGTCTAACAATTATTTAATGATTCTAGCAGATAGTGTATTGTTTCCAGCTATTACTACTAAGGTATAAACACCAGTTTGTAAGTTATCAAGTCCCCCAAGATTTAATTCGTTATAACCGTCATTGCTAATCGTAGAGTGTTGGTATACGGTATTGCCTCTCATGTCTATAATGCTTATTTCTAAAGTTACTTCTATTGAAGTGTTAAAGCTTATAAGGACTGATGTCTCAAAAGGGTTAGCGCTCATAATTGTTAGGCCTTCTTTTACAATGTTACTTAAAGAAATAACTTGAGAATATGCAACAGTGCCATTTAGGTCTAGTTGTTTCAAACGATAGTAAAGAGTGCCTTTTACTGTTACATCTGTAAAGCTATATTCAGTAGTATTTTCTGTAGTGCCTTGACCATTTACATTGCCTATTGCTGTGAATATTTTTCCATCAACGCTTTTCTCTATAATGAATCCTGAATTATTTTCTTCTGATGCAGTAACCCAGTTTAATACATTTCCAATAACTTCGTTTTTTCCAGTAAAAGAAAGTAGTTCAACAGGTAGAGGTGTGTAGTTATAATAAGCACCATAAACTCTAAGCGCTTTTTCTTCTTCTTTGTTATCTCTAGTATTCATTTCAATACCTATTCCGTTAAAAACATTTTTTGAGAAGAATGAGATTAAATATTTTCCGCTAGTACCTATTTGTGAAATTGTAGTGTTATCACCCGTAATACTATCTTTATTAGAAATATTATTTAAAAGAGTATAAAATTCTATATTCTGAATATCTGTTTTAGTAAGAACACTCATATCTGTGCTGCTGATAATAAAATTAATTTCTGTACTAGCGCTCTGTGTAGTTGTAAAAAAAAGATTTTGATAACTATAAGAAGCATTTTTAGCAGAACCAGCTACTTTAATAGTAGAATAATCTGTCATGTCAGCACCTACTGCTTTAGAAGAGTTACTTACACTACAACTTTTGCAAGAAGCACTAGTACCATTTAGTTCGCTTGATGGATAAGCTGTTTGTCCAAAAGCAGTTTGGATGGTTGTAAGAGCGATGATAAAGATGTGTGTTAAGTTTTTCATAATATCTTTGTTTATATAAGATTTAACGAGTAGCAGACAGAAACCCAATTTAATTTAGCCGGTTAACCTTACCTTGTCGTTAAGTGAAGCTATCTGCTCGATGAATGGGAAAGTAGTGCTATCGTACAAAAGCAAATCTATACGTAGATTTTCCTTTATTAAAATTTCTATAATCTATAAACAGTTGATTATTTGATATTTATAAGGCATTGGTTTTTATTCAAAACAGTAACAATAGACTAGTACTTTCACCATAGCAAATGGACCATACAGATTAAATCGGTTGTGATAAATTTCCACAACCTCTCTTGGTATAAAAAATTCATTCTTAACTATTTTTATAATACCATATAAAAGGTTTACTTACAACAGAGAATAAAATTTTATCTTTAAATTGTTGTAGCAACAATTAATTTTTAACAAACCAAATAAAACAATCAATTCAAATTCGTCTCAAAAAAATCTATATGAAAAAAGAAAAAATATTTTACTGGACCGCAACAATCTTTATATTCTTATTTGAAGGAGTAATGCCTGCTCTTACTTCACATACCGAAATGGCAAAAGAAGGAGTTAGGCATCTTGGATATCCCGATTATTTTAGTACAATGTTAATGGTATTTAAAGTAGTAGGTACATTAGCACTGCTTATCCCTCAAGTGCCAAAGAGAGTTAAGGAGTGGGCTTATGCTGGCTTTGCTATAGATTTCATTGCTGCCGCAGTAAGCCACTGTGTAGTGGATGGTTTTACAATTTTAAGTTTTTTCCCTCTTGTTATCTTTGCTATTCTGATTGTATCTTATATTTACTATCACAAATTACAAGCGGCGAATGGACTAAAAAGTGTCTCTTAATAAAATACCTGTAGTATGCTTTATAGATGGCTTTTCAAAAAAGTCATCTATAAAGTATTTTTATAAATTTTTACAGTTGATTAGTTATTATAAGACTCAACCTGAACTTGTTCAATTTTGTGTTTAATAAGTTCTTCAAATAATATAATAGATTCTTGCATGTCTTCGTCACCTTTTTCAAAATACCAAACAATAGAAAGTTGGCTATTTGATTTATTTAGGAGCACAAGTGACTCTAAAAGGTCAAGAAGATATTTGGCACTGGCAGTATTAAAATATTTTAACTTAACAGACAAGGTGGTTTTTGTCGATGGACTTAGCAAGTAGCCTTCTATCCAGCTTTTAAGAATCTGATAAATAGGTTTAGGATCTTCTTCGCATGAAACGCCAAATATATGCAGAATTCCTTCTGGTGAAAATTTTACACCTACTGATTTAGAGGTGCTTGGAATTATTTCTAAAAGGTCCATTCTATAAATTAGTTATTCCTAAATGTAAATAAATAACAACGAAATACAATTCATTTTTTTTGAAAAGCAACGTGTCTTATTGTTAAAGACATTTGTTTTTGGTTTAGATCAAGTACTTACAACAGTAGTTTTTTCACTAAACAAATATGGTTTTTTATCTTTATCTTTATCAAAACTACCTTACAAAACAGTCAAGATTGATACTACTTTCAATGGCTTTACAAAAAACGGTTTTTGTTTCTTAACTTACTGAGTAGATGTATTCAATAATAGACATAGAAACAACTGGTGGCCGGCTTGAAACGGATCGCATCACAGAGATTGCAATTGTAGTGCACGATGGTAAGAAAGTGGTTAATTCATATAGTACGCTTATTAATCCTGAATGTTCTATTCCCTATTCCATTACAAGACTTACGGGCATTAGTAATGAGATGGTTCGTAATGCGCCAAAATTTTTTGAAGTAGCTAAAAATATTCTTGAATTAATAAAGGGAACAACCTTTGTTGCGCATAATGTACGTTTTGATTATAGTTTTGTGAAAGAAGCATATAAAACCTTAGGGTATGACTTTAATTCAGAAATGCTTTGTACTGTGCGTTTAAGTAGATATACCTTTCCTGGGTTGGCCTCTTATAGCTTAGGTAAATTATGTGCAAGTTTAGGAATTCGTGCTGAGAATAGTCACAGAGCAATGGGAGATGCACAAGCAACAGTACTACTTTTTGATAGAATTCTTTCTCAAAATCCTTTATTACTTGAAAAAAAGCTACTAGAGAAAAAGGTAAATTTAATAGCGATTCCTCCTTTATTAGAAAAATCAGTTTATGAAACTATTCCCGAAGGAAAAATTGGTGTATATTATTTTCATGATTGTTCAGGAGAAGTTATTTATATAGGGAAGAGTAAGGATATAAAAAAACGTATTATGCAGCATTTTGCGCTCAATGGAAAAAAGTCTACTCTGTCTACTATTCCTAAAGCTGAAATTGCTGATATAAGTATTTTAGAAACAGAAAGTGAACTCATCGCCGTCATGGTAGAATCCGATGAAATTAAAAAATTGCGCCCAAAATATAATAGTTAGTCTGAAGAAATTTATTTTACAAAGCCTTTATTGATGGCATAGGTAACAAGTTCTGCTGTATTTTTTTTGTCTGATTTCCCCAACATATTCTGACGATGTGTATTCACCGTATTTTCACTTATAAATAAAAGTTGTGCTATTTCACTACTAGACTTTCCCTTACAAAGTAGTTGAAGTATTTCAAGCTCTCTTTTTGTAAAAGAAAAATTTTGTTCTAAAGAACTAAAGCTAGCAGCGTATTCATGCTGATAAATATTGTTCTCGTCTTTTTTTGCTACTATAAAATCTACGTCTGTATCTTTTTTTACATGTGTGACATCTGACATAAAAAGTAGAGTAAGCAACGGAAAACCTTCTTCATCTATTTCGATAACATTTAGCTGTTGCATGAACCAAACAATAGACTTGTCTTTTTTTACAAATTGAAAAGTAGCCGTAAACCTGAATTTCTTAATTTCTTTATTAGTCGAATGTTTTTTGAAATGTTCAAATAGAACTGGGAAGATTTGATTGTTATATATTTCAGCATGTTTGGGAAGAAAAGTAGACAATACATTTGCCATGCCATTAGGCCCTTCAACAAGAGTTGAACTATAGCCGGTAATAGCTTCAAAATTGTCACTTAAAAATTCATAACCCATGTTTACATTATTGAATACTCCAACTATAGCGGGAGAATGTTTTAGCAATTCATTGAATTGTGGATTTTCAAATAATTCAAATTTTTTAGATTCAGAACGATGTTTTTCAAAATAACTTTCAGGGATAAATTTTTCAACTGTTTCAAGAAAGTGATTGTAGAAATTTTCTGGATCTTTATTGATTTTTGTCATTTCTGAGAGAAAATAAGTTATTGGAGGTAACTAAAACCGATCTAAATATACTGAAATATCACTATGTTTTCCCGAGCATTTAAATGTTAATATTGTACTATAATCTCTCAATCAGCATATTTTTATTATTATTAATTATAAACCGCTGAAATTCTTTGTCTTTTGAAGACGCGACTGACTATCCCCCTATCACACAAAAAATAACCTGATTTCTGTTTTGACACACTTTTTTAATTTAGTTACTTCTGGTGATTTGTAATTTTTCAATAATACATAGAATTAATTAAGCTATTTTATTACTTTAGTAACTTATATATTAAACCATTATCAAACACATGAAAAAAATATTTTATCTCTTGGCTTCCATAGTGATGTCTGGATTTCTGATCTCTTGTGGAGGTGGGGCTGATAAAGCTACACTACTTTCAGATTCTACAAGTGTAGATACTACAACTAAAGTTCTTAAAGACAACGGGAATGGATTATTTGCCTTAGTAATTAACGATCTATATTTTGAAATCGACGCTACAAATGCTGGTCGTATTAGTGCGTTTTCTTTAGGTGGCAAAAATATATTAAGTGGCAAAAATATTAATGCCACCAATTGGGGAACATCACTTTGGCCAAGCCCACAGAGTGCTTGGGGATGGCCACCTTCAAAAGAATTAGATGTAAAACCTTACAAAATAAGCAATCGTTCTGACAATTTGATAGAAGTGGAATCTGAAAAAGATTCTCTTTTAGGTTTCGTTTTCAAAAAACAGTATAGCGCAATCTTGATCGATTCTTCTGTCGTGGTTACCTATACAATCATAAATAAATCAGATAAAAAACAGTCCGTAGCTCCGTGGGAAATAAGCCGTGTAGCTTCTGGTGGGCTTACGCTATACCCTACAGGTAAGGGAGCAAAACAAAATCTACTTTCAAAACTTATGGTTGACGAAGACGGTATAACTTGGTTTGATTATGATTCCTCAAAAATGAATTTCAAACCTAGCGATGTACCTAAACTAATACATGACGGTGCAGAAGGCTGGATGGCTCAAGTAAGTGGAGACATCGTGTTAATAAAATCATTTGCAGATGTAACACCAGAAAAAACTGCTCCCGGTGAAGGGGAAATTGAATTTTATGCAAATCCAGACAAATCTTATATTGAAATAGAACAACAGGGAGAATATACTGCACTTGAGCCAGGTAAGGAATTGCAGTGGCAAGTTAAATGGTATTTAAGAAAACTTCCTGCAGGTATAAAAGCTGAAATTGGAAACAAAGAGTTAGCAGCCTTTATTCGAGCAACTATAAAATAAAAATTAAAAAAAATCTAAGCCCACAAGATGAATTTTCTTGTGGGCTTTTTTGTTTTAGGCCTTATTCATTTATATTTAACAAAACGTTTTCTATGGCAAGAGAAAAAATAATTCCTTTTCTAAAAAAACTAAAATACAATAACAATAAAGAATGGTTTGATAAAAATCGTTCAGAATATCAATTGTTACGGGAAGAATTGATTGATTTGATTGCTGAGATTGTAAAAAAATACGGTAAGATTGATTCTGCAATAGAATCTACAGATGCTCGAAAAGCAATTTTTCGAATAAACCGTGATATTCGTTTCTCTAAAGATAAAGCACCTTATAAAAATAATATGGGAGGCTATATGGCCGATGGTGGAAAAAAGTCTTCCAAAGCGGGTTATTATTTACATCTTGAACCTGGCAATTGCTTTTTAGCAGGAGGAGTATGGATGCCCGAGGCAGAGCAGTTAAAAAAAATCCGTCAAGAAGTAGACTATAACGGAAAAGAATTAGTAAAAATAATAAAAGCAAAAGAATTTCAAACACTCTTTGGTGGGCTTAGCGAAGAAGATAAACTCACAAGAGTGCCAAAAGATTTTGATCCTGAAAGTGAATTTGCGGAATTTTTAAAATTAAAAAGTTTTGTAGTTGTACACGGATTTGAAGACAAACTAATCACTGATCCAAAATTTGTAGACTATTGTACAAAAGTTTTTAAAGGCATGTTTTCATTTAACAAATTTTTAAACGTAGCGATTGACTAATGAAGATTACTAAAATAAGTGTTTTGGGATGCGGCTGGCTTGGCTTGCCATTGGCAGAGGATTTAATTAAAAAAGGTTATAAAGTAAAAGGAAGCACTACTACCGAATCTAAATTAGACAAGTTTCTACAAAAGGGGATTTATCCCTATTTCTTAAACCTTACCCCTATTGTACAAGCCCGAGACATTAAGGGTTTTATGGATTCAGAACTTATTATCATAAACATTCCACCTGGTACTCGTACCCGTTCCGCTCTCTTTCATATTGAACAAATGCAAAACCTTTTGCCTCACTTGGAAAAAAGTTCTGCCAAAAACATTATTTATATTAGCTCTACTTCAGTATATCCTGATTTGAATAGAGAAGTAAAAGAAGAAGACGTCACGGAGGTTTCTCAGGCAGAAAATAAAACCTTGGCCACTGCCGAAAAAATGATAAGAGAAATACCTGGCAAACAAACTACCATCCTTCGCTGTGGTGGATTAACGGGTTATGACAGATTGTTAATTAGACATTTTGCTGGACGAAAAAACCTTACTATTGGAGAGGAACCGTTAAACCTAATTCACCGTGACGATGTAATAGGAATTATTGAAGCCATAATAGAACAAGGAAAATGGGGAGAAACCTATAATATTTGTTCTCCTCTTCACCCTTTAAAAAAAGATTTTTACAAAGAACTTGCCGATCGATTTGGATACGATCAACCTGAGTTTATAGCACCTGAAAAACAGTTATTTAAGATAGTTTCGACCTCAAAATTGTCATCCGAACTTAACTATACTTTTAAGTACCCTGATCCTATGAAATACAGCTATTAATACTAGATTTTGGATTATTTTTTTGTAAATTTGCAGCCCTAATTAAAAATTAAAAATATCAACTAATGAAGGTATTAAAATTTGGTGGAACCTCGGTTGGAAAACCTGAGAGAATGCACTCCATAGCAAAGCTCATCTCTGACAAAGATCAAAAAATAGTAGTTCTTTCAGCTGTGTCTGGAACTACCAACGCCTTAGTAGATATTTCTGCTAAGTTTACCAAAGGTGATAAGCCAGCTGGGCTTCAAGCTATTGAAAGTCTATTTAAACCCATGTATTATGATTTTGTAGACGCACTATACACAACCGAATCTGGAAAAACTAAAGGCAAAGCAGTAATTGACTTTCATTACAATAATTTGAAAGGATATGCCGAAAAAGCTTTTGGCGAAAAAGAAACGAAAGAAGTATTGGCGGAAGGAGAATTGATTTCTACGAAAATGTTTCAGGAATACTTACAAGAACAAGGCTACAAGTCTCTTCTACTTCCGGCATTAGATTTTATGAAAACCGATGAAGATAGTGAACCAATACTTGGATACATAGAAGAAAATTTAACTGCTATTCTTGCAAAAAACGCTGATGTTCATTTATATGTAACACAAGGATATATTTGTAGGAATGCTGAAGGAGATATCGACAATTTAAAACGTGGAGGATCTGACTATACAGGAACGCTAATCGGTGCGGCTATTCGTTCAGAAGAAATCCAAATCTGGACCGATATTGATGGCATGCACAACAATGATCCAAGAATTGTAAAAAACACTTTTCCGATTCCAGAAATATCATTTGATGAAGCAGCAGAACTAGCTTATTTCGGCGCAAAAATTTTACACCCAACCTGTATTCGTCCTGCACACGAAAGAAATGTTCCGGTTCGATTATTAAATACAATGCAACCAGAACAAAAGGGTACTGTAATTAATAGTAAACCTTCCGACAGAGAATTCACAGCTATTGCAGCCAAAGACGACATTATTGCTATCAAAATAAGATCAGGTAGAATGTTGAACGCATACGGATTTTTAAGAAAAGTATTTGAAGTTTTTGAAAAATACAAAACACCCGTTGATATGATCACCACCTCAGAAGTGGCTTTGTCTCTTACCATAGACGACGATAAAAATTTAGATAAAATACTTGCGGAATTAAAAGATTTCTCAATTGTAGAAGTAGATAAAAATCAAACAATCGTTTGTATTGTTGGCTGTTTTGGACAAGAAAAAACAGGTATATCTAGTAAAATATTTGAATCTCTTTCTTCTGTTCCTTTAAGAATGATTTCTTATGGCGGTAGCAATTCCAATATTTCCGTTTTAATAAATGGCGAGCACAAAGTGGAAGCCTTGAAAGCGCTGAATGAAGGCTTATTCCAACAAGTGTTGATTAAATAAAATTTAAAAAAACCATAGCGTACATAAAAACGTTTTTTGGCTACACAAGTAATGCTATTCAACTAAAAACAACTTAGTTGAATAGCATTACTTTTTTATTAAATAACTACTAGGTAGCCTCTAGAGTCCAAACTAATCTGAGCCCCACCTTTATACTTTTAATTTTCCTTCGATTGAATCGTCTAAGGTTTTACCAAGAGCAGCACCAATAAGCATTTTTATACCCGCTACAGCGTTGCCA
Source organism: Cytophagales bacterium (assembly GCA_031416415.1). Classification (GTDB taxonomy): domain Bacteria; phylum Bacteroidota; class Bacteroidia; order Cytophagales; family Cytophagaceae; genus JANYCO01. The sequence continues at coordinate 35,702 of JANOTP010000283.1, forward strand.
TGCTTTGTATCCCAATAATATCCCTTTGACGGCTTGATCTTTATTACCGTAATACGAGGATCGTCTTGTCCCTCTGTAAACCATGTTTTTAAAATAGGTTGCCAAAGTTCATTTATTTTTTCTTGGTTTTTAGAAATAACAGCTTTGCCTGAAAGATAAAGAAAGTCAGAATGAGGAGAGCCTTGAAAGTACAACTCCACCTTTGGGTCTACGCTAATTTCTTTATTCTTATAACTATCTTCTGCGCTCAAAAACCATAGATTACCTTCTTCATCTACTTTTTGAACACTCATAGGACGTACTCCATTAGAAGGTCCTTTCTCCACATTGGTATTAAAAAAACACGAAGGACTTTTATCAATAATCTCTTTGATTTTTTTCACCGCTTCTTCATGAATTAAATTTTCCTGATTTTCTTCCGATTGGTTTTTATTTATGCTATCCATAAAACTACTTTTATTATTTTTATAAAGTTGTCAAAATTAACCTCGTTAAACGTTATACTCTTCATCCTCTTTTTTATATTATTCTCACCTATTTACCTCAAAATTATGTTAACACTACGTTAACTTTTGTTATGTTATATAATTTCTTTAGATTAGTAAACAGCGTAAGAATCATAGAAGAAAGTCGTATCATGAAAAAATTAATTTTTTCAATTTTAACATTGAGCTGTATACTCTTTTTTAGTTTGAAATCACAGTCTCAAAAAGTATATTCTATAGGAGTTACTAATCTCTTAGGTAAAAACGTTAATAAAACATCGGATCGTGAATTTGGATCTACTCATCCTAATGGAATCGAAATTTATTACCATCGCTGGCACGACGGGGCTAAACATTGGGAAAAAGTATACAACTATCCCCATACTGGATGGGCACTAGCTTGGATTGATCATAGAAACAATACACTAGGACATTCTTTCGTTTTGAACAGATATTTAGATTGTGTTTTTTGGCGAAAAAAATCGTTCGAATGTTATTTAAAACTTTCCCAAGGAATTATGTTTTCAACTACTATTTATAAAAATAATAGCTCTTCAAAAAATGAATTTAACAATGCCATAAGCCAAAGAATAAATTTTTCAGAACAACTTGGACTAGGAGTATATTTTTATCCCATAAACTATTTGACCCTAAATCTCGGCGCTACTATTAACCATTTTTCTAACGGTGCCCATTCACAGCCAAACGACGGCTTGAACCTATTGTGCTTCAATGTAGGACTAGCTTATACTTCAGCCCGTAAGCCAATAACTTTTAATAAAAATCCAGAAACGATTACTGAAAATAGAAGCGTAAAAGTAAACATAAATTTTGCTGGTGGTTATAAGCAACTAACCCCTGAAAATGAAAAAAAATATCCCCTTGCTACACTAAATGTTTACGTTGACAAAAAAATAGCTAGAGTAAGTGCTTTAAATCTTGGGGCAGATCTTTTTTTAAATTATGGTGTTAAATATTCTGTTGCTAATAATGCTAAATATAAAGGAGCTGATTTCAAACGAATGGGGATAGTTTTTGGACATGAACTTTTTATTAACAAAATTGCACTCCTCACACAAGTTGGTCACCATGTATATAGCCCTTACCCGTCTCTTTCTAATTTCTACCAGAAAGTTGGTTTAAAATACTATTTAACGGATAACCTCTTTATTGGATTTACACTACGCTCGTTTAGGTTTAGTATATCTGATGAAATTGCTTGGGGAATTGGAGTAAGGCTATAGTTTCAAAATTTAACAACAGATCTATAAATATAAAAGAGTTAATCACAATTTTTCTTATTTTTAACT
>JANOTP010000284.1:0-84670 GCA_031416415.1 Cytophagales bacterium
TGCAAGGAAATTATGTAGGTGTAGGTAGTGATGGTGTTACCTTATTAGGAAATAGTTCTGAAGGCGTTGGTACATGGCAAACAAGTGCCATTACGATAGGCGGTACTACTTCAGCACACAGAAATATTATTGCTGGAAATGGTATTGGAATTCATATTCAGAACGGTGGTACGGCTACAGGAAATCACATAATTCAAGGCAATTATATTGGTACGGATGTTTCGGGTACACTAGCAAAACCAAATAATACAGGAATTAGAATTGCTAATTTTGGTGGCAATACAATTGGAGGAAGTGCCACTGGAGCTGGTAATGTGATATCAGGAAATACACTCCAAGGAATATTATTAGAAAATTCAAGTTCTAATACTATTCAACAAAATTACATTGGTGTAAGCGCAACGATGGGCACCATGGGCAATGGACAAGACGGGATAAAATTTGCCGCTATAAGTGGTAGCGGAAGTAGTCAGAATCTTATTGGAAGTCCTACTACCACTTCTTTACAGAATATAATTGCTTTTAACGCTAGTAATGGAATTTATATTATTGATGCCGCTTCTATGAGAAATAACATTAGAAGAAATAGTATCTTTTGCAATGGTACAGCTCGTCAGAATGGAATTAATCTTAACGGTTTGGGAAATATCAATATCGATATTGATCCGCTTATTTCAACAGCTCCTTATGTTTTTGCACCCACCCCTGGTATTAATGGAACCTTTACCAATCAGGCTCCGCTATCAGGAACAGATGTAATAGAGGTTTTCTACGACAATGCTTGCGGAACATGTCAAGGGAAAACTTATTTAGGAGATGCGACAAGCTTAAATAGCCCTGCCGCTGGAGACTGGACATTCGGAACACTTCCTGCAGCCTCCGATTGCTCTACAAAAGGCGCGGCTGGTTGCTTAGTTGGTGTTACAAATATTACTGCTACCAGAACTGATAATAATGGTAATACTTCCGAATTTATGTCTTGTGACCCCGTCTTTTTACCAGTTGACTTACTATCTTTCACTGCACATAAGTATTCCGCCGACGATGTTTTGATAAAGTGGGCTACTACTAGCGAAAAAAATAATGCTTATTTTGAATTAGTAAGAAGTACTGATGGGAGAAATTTTATACCCCTTACTAAAATTTCGGGTACTGGAAATTCTAGTACGCTAAATAACTATAGTTTTGTGGATGAGGATCTAGTCGCTGGAACCTATTATTACATGTTGATTCAAGTAGATTATGATGGGAAACAAACGCTTTCACAAATAATAACGATAACTACTGGAACAGGCAGTATTGAATTACTTCCTTCGGTGTTGGCTTCTGGTGAGGCTATAAAAATTCTAAACTATACAGGCGAAGTATTACTTGAAGTTTCCATAACGGAAATGAGTGGTAAGCTTATCTTAGAAAAAAAATCTATCAGCGATGTTGAATATTTTCTTTCTACAAATGGTTTTAATCCAGGAATGTATTTGGTAACACTTCATACAACTTCTGATCTTATTGTAAAAAAAGTTTTAGTATATTAATTTATATTTCCTAATTCATTGAGCCGGTTCTATAATAGGATCGGCTTATTTATGCTAAAATAAATTTTTTAATTAGTAACAATTGCTCTACCTCTGAAAGATTATGATAGGAGAAATTTTCCATAGGGAAAAGTATTTTACTAATAATCTCATCTGATCCGTTTACAAAAACCTTTTTTTTAGTTGGATGGTCGGCTAGGTAGGTCGCCAATTCTATAAATTTGCTCGTTGAGTTTTGGTTTAAAATATCAACGAGTATAACTGATTTTTCAGCAGTTTTAATTGCCGTAAGGGCCATAGAGATCAAGTCTTGTCCTGAAAAATTGTCAAGGTCAAGAAAATCTGCATTGGAGATTTCTTTTTTTAAAGTGTCGTAAAAAGGATTTAAATAGGTGAAATCCTGTTCCTCAGTACATTTGATATATAAAATAAAATTCATTCTAGAATGGTTTTGAAATACTTAATAAATGATAAATTTACAACATGGAAATTAAAGATTTATATAAATTATTTCTTCAAAGCAACGGAATCTCTACCGATACCCGTCAGATTGGTGCAGGAGTGCTATTCTTTGCCTTAAAAGGTGCTAATTTTAATGGAAATGAATTTGCGGCAAAGGCCATTGAAATTGGAGCAGCTTATTCTATTGTTGACGAAGAAGGTTATAAAGTAAACGAAAACTGTATTCTAGTTAAAGATGTACTTACAACTTTACAAGAACTTGCCAATTATCACCGTAAACAATTTACGATCCCTTTTATTGCTATCACGGGCTCAAATGGTAAAACAACTACCAAAGAGTTAGTCTATGCTGTGTTGTCTGCAAAGTATAAGACACATGCTACAAAAGGAAATCTAAACAACCATATTGGAATACCACTTACATTGCTTTCCATTCCCTTAGATACTGAAATAGCAGTAATAGAAATGGGCGCAAATCACCAGAAAGAAATTGAATCCTATTGTAGTTATGTAGAACCTACGCATGCCTTGATTACAAATATTGGCAAGGCACATTTAGAAGGTTTTGGCGGCGTAGAAGGTGTAAAGAAAGGGAAAGGTGAATTGTATGATTATATATTGCATAATAAAGGCGTTGCTTTTGTTAATTCAAGGGATGTTATCTTAACTGAAATTTCAAAATTTCCAGAGCCTATTCTTTATCCAATGAAAAACGATTTTTATGGTTGCGAATTATTGGAATCTATTCCTTTTGTAAAATACAGATCTGAAAACGAAGAAATTATTGTCACCAAACTTACTGGAGAATATAATTTCGATAATATTGCTGCGGCACTATGTATAGGAAAATATTTTAAAGTTTCGGCAGAAGCTGCTAATAAAGCAATAGCTGAGTATACTCCAGAGAACAATCGTTCTCAATTTATTACAAAAGGGAGCAACGAAATTTTACTTGATGCCTATAATGCCAACCCTTCGTCGATGAAGGCTGCTATTGAAAATTATAATCGCTTAGAACTAAAAAATAAAATTATTATACTAGGAGATATGTTTGAATTAGGAGAAGAAAGTGTTTTTGAGCATAGTGCTTTAGGAAAACTTCTTTCTAACTGTAGTTTTAATAGAATTATTCTTTGCGGAAAAAATATGAAAACTGCGGCCGAACAGCTTTCTTCTAAGGATTATTTTGAAACAAAATCTGACTTAATATCATTTCTTAAAAATAATAAAATTGAAAATTCCTCTATTTTAATTAAAGGTTCAAGAGGTATGGGACTAGAATCTGTACTAGAGTTTTTGGGATAATGATTTAGTGATAGAGAGATACTACTTAAAGATCTTTACTATTAGGGTATTGATTGTTTAATAGAACAGACATATCCCTTTATTTTTTTATCTTTACGCATGCACTTAAATTATTACTTTCTACGTTTTTTATCAGAAGAGCTAAAGAATAGACTAATTGGTTTCACTTTAGCTGAATGTTATCTTCAAAGTAGATATGAATGTGTATTGGGTTTTCATAATTTTGAAGAAGAATTTTTTATAAAATTAAATCTCTTTGAAGAATTTACTTGTTTGGCATTTCCTGAACAATTTTCAAAAAACAAAAAAGGTACTTATAACCTATTTAAAGAACTCAATGGTCTAAAAGTAAAAGACATTGTGCAACATGAAAATGATCGTAGTTTTCATCTGGTTTTTGAAAATGAGTTTAGTCTTATGTTTAAACTCTATGGAAGTCGTTCTAATCTTATTTTATTTTACCAAAATTCATGTATAGATGTTTTAAATAAAAAATTACATGTTGACACTGAAATAGAGTTAACTTCTATTCACAAAATAGTAGAGCAGAATTTTAATAATTTCATTGAAGAGAATGAAAATTTAAGAAAAATATTCCCAGCATTTGATAAGGAAATTATACATTTAATAGAATCGGAGGAATATAAAAAAAGCGATGGTAAAGCTAAATGGCTTGCAGTAGAAGAATGGATACTACTTTTAAGTAAAAAAAACTTCTATTTTATTGAAACTGAAGATGGAATAAAATTAAGTTTTTTTTCAACTGGTAAAATAGTATTTACTACTACTTCTGCCATAGAAGCATGCAATTATTATGATCGATACCAAGGGCAGCTTTTCTATTTTAGAAAAGAGAAGCAAGAGGCGTTGAATTATTTACAACAGAAAAAAAAGAAAGTAGTCCTATATTTAACTACCATTGAATTAAAGTTAAAAGAGCTACAAGAGCAAACTCGCTATGAAGAGATTGGTCATATATTGATGGCTAATCTTTATCAACTACCAAAGAATACAGAGGTTGTAGAACTAACAAATTTTTATACAAACCAACCAATTTCAATAAAAATAAAAAAGACACTTTCTCCTGCCCTGAATGCTGAAAATTATTTTCGAAAAGGTAAAAATCAAAAAATTGAGCTAGAGGAAATCAGAAAAAATATATTGAATAAAAAAATAGAAAAAGATAAGTACGAGGGGCATATTCAATTTATTGCGGACGCAGAGGAGTTGAAAATCCTTAGAAAATATTTGAAAGATAATAATTTACTGGAAGATAAAGCAAGAATTGAAAAAGATCAAATCTCTTTATTTCGTCGTTTTATGATTGAGGGATTTGAAATATTGGTTGGAAAAAGTGCTAAAAATAATGATTTGTTGACACAGAAATATTCTTTTAAAGAAGACTTATGGCTCCATGCCAGAGATGTAGCGGGCTCTCATGTGTTAATAAAATATAAAGCAGGAAAGAAGTTTTCGAAAACCGTTATTGAAAAAGCGGCTCAACTTGCAGCCTATTATTCAAAGAGAAAAACCGATACACTTTGTCCTGTTACGGTTACTCCTAAAAAGTATGTACGAAAACCCAAAGGCGCATTAGAAGGACAAGTAGTGATCGAAAGAGAAGAGGTAGTTTTAGTAAAACCTGCTTCGTTTGATGAGTTAGAAATTACTTAGTTTTTGATTTTTCTATTTTAATAATTTTGAGAATTAAAGTTTGGATTAAGTGATTCTTCTTTAACAACTCTTGTATCTGTCCAGCTATCGTGCCAAGGATGCCCACTAAAGGCGGAGAATTGTTCAAATGGGACAATTCTAGAGAGGCCTCTTAAGAAGCCTGTTCTAAAAGTTATTTTGGTTCCATTTTCATATACAGCTCTTGTTTTTGTTAATAATTTACCGAGGGTTTTACCTTTAGTTAAACCTTCTAATAATGCTATATATACTGCGAAGGCAATATGTGTTACTATTCGATCCAGCACCGGATTTATATCACCCATATCCTCTAGGAATTCGGAATCTCTTAGTATAATACCAGCTAAGAGTGCACCTGAAAATATTAATAAATAGAAAGAGGCCATGTCAATTATATAATTTAAAAATCGTTGACCGACAGTAGCGAATTCAAGAGGTCGTTCATAAAAGTCTTCCAATAAATTTTTTTCAGAAGTTAGATTTTCCATAGTTTATTTTTTTAAATTAAAGTATAAAAAGAATGATCAACTTTCAATACACTCAAGTTGATCATTCTTTTATTCAATAGTTATCGGTTGTACTGAGAATTGATAAGATCTGCTACAATCCCTGTCCAACCTGTTTGGTGAGAGGCTCCAATACCTGTGCCATTGTCACCATGAAAGTATTCATAGAATAATATATAATCTTTGAAGTGTGGATCGTTTTGAAATTTATCGCTCTCACCATACACTGCTCGTTTGTTGTTGTTGTTTTTATCTTTAATAAATATTTTAATCAAACGTTTACTTAAATGATCTACTACTTCTTGTAAGTTCATTTTTTTGCCTGATCCAGTAGGGTATTCAATACTAAATTCATCTTGATAATAGGCGTTAAATTTTTTCAAAGATTCTATTATCATATAATTTACGGGAAACCATACTGGTCCTCTCCAGTTAGAGTTACCTCCAAACATTCCAGTATCAGACTCACCCGGCATGTATTCCACAGTATATTTATTTTCTTCCCAAGAAAAAGTGTAAGGTTTATCTTTATGGAATTTAGATAAAGCACGAACACCGTAGTCGGATAAAAATTCTGTTTCGTCTAGCATTCTTTTTAAAATTGAACGCAAGCGGCTTTCTCTTACTAACGATAATCTTCTTTTTACTCCTAAAATAGGTACTTCTCTAGTAGATACAAGTGAAGCAAATTCGGGTCTGTAATTTAGAAACCACTCGAGTCTTCTTTTGAAGTGAGGGAACTTATCAATCTTATGCGGTTCAAGGGTTTCTACAGCAAACAAAGGAATCAACCCCACCATTGAGCGAACTTTTAATGGAGTATAGTTTCCGTCGTGTGTGTTTAATACATCATAGAAAAATTCATCTTCGTCGTTCCAAAGATTTAAACCACCGCCACTTAAATTGGCAATGGCTCCAGCGATGTACATAAAATGTTCGAAGAATTTAGAAGCAGTATCTTCATAGGAAGAATTTTTTTGTGCGAGCTCGAGTGCTATTCGCATCATATCTAGAGAGTACATGGCCATCCAGCTAGTTCCATCTGCCTGTTCAATATTACCGCCCATTGGCAATGGTGCACTTCTGTCGAATACTCCAATATTATCTAGCCCTAGAAATCCACCTTCAAAGATATTATGTCCTTGGCTATCTTTTCGATTTACCCACCAGGTAAAGTTCAACATGAGTTTGTGAAATACTCTTTCTAAGAAATTTAAATCACCTGTTCCGTACAAATCTCTTTCTATTTCGTATACACGCCAAGCAGCCCAAGCATGGACCGGAGGGTTAACATCACTGAAGCTCCATTCGTAGGCAGGGATTTGCCCATTAGGATGCATATACCATTCGCGAAGTAATAATACGAGTTGTCTTTTAGCAAAATCAGGATCTATAATGGCGATAGGAATACAATGGAAGGCTAGGTCCCATGCGGCATACCATGGGTATTCCCATTTATCGGGCATGGAAATAATTTCCATATTATTGAGGTGTTTCCAATCTTTATTTCTTCCGTATTTTCGGTGTGCTGGAGGAGAAGATTCATTGTCCCCTTTTTGCCAGATAGAAACATCGTAATAATAAAATTGTTTTGTCATCAGCATACCCGCAAAAGCCTGTCGCTGTATATTTTTCAGATCTTCGTCTTCGAGTTTTCCTGCTATTTCATTATAAAATACGTCTGCTTCTTTTATTCTTGTTTTAAATATAAAATCAAAATCTTCAAAAGCTACTTTGTTTGGGGTATTGGATAATCGAAGTCTTATTTCTTTTGGTTTTCCTGGTTCAACAAGATAGGCATAGCGAAGCGAAGCTTTTGTTCCTGTAAGTTCAGGATTAACAGCATCTTTAACTCCGTCTACTATGTAATCATTAATACCGTCTTTCCAAAAGCCTGGAGTAGGCTCATGGCCGTATACGGAAACATGGTTTGTTTCATTATTGCAAAAAAGTAATTCTGGATTACCTTCATAATGTAAATGGTACAATCCCCAATCTTGATGTTCAATATGAAGCATTTTATTTGTACCGGCAGTAATGGATGGTTTGTAATCACCGGGTAAAAACGACCAGAAATTTCTAAACCAAATGGTAGGTAATAAATGGATAGGAGCAGGTTCATCTCCTCTATTATGTATGGTTATACGAATGCAGATATCTTCCATATCTGTTTTCGCATATTCGGTGAAAATGTCAAAATATTTATTTTCTTCGAAAATACCTGTATCGATAAGTTCATATTCCGGTTTAGACCTACCTCTTTTTCTGTTTTCGTCTACTAAATCTTTGTATGGGAATTCGGCTTGAGGGTATTTATAAAGGAATTTCATATAAGAGTGAGTGGGTGTACTATCGAGATAGTAATAATACTCTTTTACGTCTTCCCCATGATTCCCCTGGTTTCCGGTAAGGCCGAATAATCTTTCTTTAATAAATGGATCTTTTTCGTTCCACATAGCGGGAGCAAAACAGATAAATTGTTTGTTGTCACAGATTCCTGCTATCCCATCTTCTCCCCATCTGTAGGCGCGGCTACGTGATTGTTTAAAATCAAAATATTCCCATGCAGATCCATCTGGGCTGTAATCTTCTCTTACAGTTCCCCATTGCCTTTCTGAGAGATATGGTCCCCATTTTTTCCAACCGCGATTACTTTTTGTAAGTAAGATTCTATCTTTTTCTATATTGGACATAACTCAATCTGCTTTATAATCTTTAACTTATTTATTAATTCACCCTTAATAATACAAAATTTACTCGAAAAAATCAGTAGATGTTCCAATTGCTTTTCAACAATTTTTGAGTTAGTTTGTAGTTCCAATAAAATATATGACCAGAGAATTTAGTTATCAAAGAAGACAGGATTATATCAAAGATCTTGTAGCAGATACTCAAGACCTTATAGTAGTAGGAGGTGGAATTACAGGAGCAGGAATATTGCTTGATGCTACTACCAGAGGTATGAAAGCGAGCTTGTTCGAAATGCAAGATTTTTCTCAAGGCACTTCTAGTCGTTCTACCAAGCTTGTTCATGGAGGATTAAGATACCTCAAACAATTTGAGTTTTCGTTAGTGAAAGAAGTTGGACATGAAAGAGCTATTGTTTTTGAAAATGGTCCTCATGTTACACGTTCAGAACCGATGCTTTTACCACTGGTTAAAGGTGGAAGCATCGGTACACTAGGAGCATTGTTTGGAATGTGGCTTTACGATAAATTGGCAGGTGTTAAAACCTCTGAACGTCGTCGAATTATTCATAAAATAAGCGTGATGGCAATGGAGCCTTCCATCAGAGAAGATATACTTTTATCAGGTGCTTATTATTATGAATATAGAACAGACGATTCACGCCTTACCGTGGAAATTATTAAAGAGGCTGTTGAACGTAACGCTAATGCGCTTAATTATTGTAAGGTGACGGGGTTTTTATATACAGGAACGAAAATTTCTGGTGTAAAAGTAATTGATTTGCTTACGGGGATTTCTTTTGAAGTGAAATCTAAAATGGTTGTAAATGCTACTGGGCCTTGGGTGGATGAAAATGATTCGTTAGATTCAACATCAAGAAAAAATAAATTATTACTTTCAAAGGGCGTACACATCGTAGTGGACGCCTCAAGGTTGCCAATAGGACAGGCTATGTATTTTGATGCACAGGGAGGAAGAATGGTTTTCGCAATTCCAAGAGAAGGGAAAGTATATATAGGTACAACAGAAACAGAATATAAAACAGATCAGGATATTTCACAACCTACTATTACGAAAGAAGATCGTGATTATTTATTAAGCTCTGTAAACGAACTTTTTGTGGATGCTAATTTAAAACCAGCTGATGTGGAATCTGGCTGGGCAGGGTTGAGGCCTCTTATAAAACAAGTAGGTAAAAAGCCTGGTGAAATTTCTAGAAAAGATGAAACCTTTGTATATGATTCAGGTTTAATTTCAATTGCGGGTGGCAAATTAACTGGCTATAGAAAAATGGCTGAACGCATTGTGACGATGGTTTCCAAAACATTGCAAAAAGAATATAACCTTTCTTTTGTGAACTGCATGACTGAAAAAATTCCTATCTCGGGTGGTCTGGTAGGAGGAGGAGATAATTTTGAGTCCTATAAGAAAGATAAAATCAACAGCACTAAGATTGAAGGTTGGAATGAAAATGATGTTGAGCGAATAGTTTCGAGGTATGGTTCTAATTGCGAAAAAATATTTTTAATAGCCTCTGATATTAAAAGTTCAAGCAGTGGACTTTCCATCGTTAGACTTGCAGAACTTGAATATGCTATTCAGTTTGAAATGATAGTTTCTCCCTTAGATTTTTTTGTTAGAAGAACGGCTATGGCTTATTTTAATATTCACTCTGTATTGGCAGAATCAGAAGCTGTTTTTCTTTATATGCAAAAAAGGTTGAGTTGGACTAACACACTGTCTGAAAGGTTTAAGCTTGATTTAGAAAAGGAAATGAAGTATCTTACTGGTATAAAAAACTTATAATTAAGTATAGTTTCGGATTAATTAGTATGTCCGATTAATTTATGAAAAAAATAGTACAAAAGGTAATTCTTCGATTAAGAAAACATTTGCCTCTGTCAAGAGAATTGAGGTATGAGTACAAGAGGATTTTACTTACTATACAAATTACACTTGTAGCTTTAGTGGCTACTGTTTTGTTTACACTCATAGATATAGCGCATAAGCATTACTATAGTGCTCTTATGGATATTAGTGCAACGTTCTTTTTTGTTTTCGCACTTTATTTGATTTCAAGAGGTAAAATTAATTATGGGAAACTGATTATTATATTATATACTTGTCTGACCTTGTTAATAAATGGTTCTAAAGATGGTCGGTATGCTGGCAATGAGTTTTTATGGTTTCCAATTCTTGGCGGAGTTTTTTTGTTTTTTTCGTCTAAGGAAAGAAAATTCATAGTAATAAGTTTTTTAGTGAGTTTTTTGTCAATAATTTTTCTTGAGTATACAGGGTATTCTTTTTCTTTACATGCAGACTCTAATAACGACTTAAATTATTTAAACTATTTACTTAGTTTTTCAATTAGTATTTTAATGATATGTTTTTATATGTATTATTTAATAAAAGTAAATACAGATTCTGAAAAAAAACTAGAGCGATTAAACCAAACATTATTAAATAGAAATATAAATCTTAAAAAAATAAATAATGAACTGGATAGCTTTGTATATAAAGCTTCTCACGATATGCGTGCTCCCTTAACTTCTCTACTTGGTCTTATTGAAGTAAGTAAAAAAGAAACTGATCTGAATGTTTTAAAAACATTTTCTATGATGCAGGAAAAGTCTATAAGGAAGTTGGATTCTTATATAGTTGATATTTTAAATATTTCCAGAAATGCAAGAATGGAAATAGAAATGAAAGAAATAGATTTTAAAGAGCTGTTTGAAAGTGTATTTGAACAACTTAATTTTCTTGAAAATGTATCTATGATAAAGAAAAATATATCAATTGATCAAGATGCGAAATTTTATGGAGACGAGACAAGAATAAATACGATCATTAGCAATCTTATTTCAAATAGTATACGTTACATGGATACTGCTAAAGAAGAGTGTAGGATAGACATATTTGTGAAATGTACACTTCATAATGCTGAAATTATTATTACTGATAATGGCTATGGAATTCCCTCTGAACATTTAAATAAAGTATTTAAAATGTTTTATAGAGCGACAGACAATAGCAATGGTTCAGGGCTTGGTTTGTATATTGTGAAAGAAACGCTTTTGAAATTAAAGGGGACTATTCAGATATACTCCGAGTCTAGAAAATTTACAACGGTAGCGGTACAAATTCCTAATTCAATTTCATAAGGAAAATAAACAGATAGTTTACAAATAGAAAAAGCTCGATGGGAAATTTCCAATCGAGCTTTTGCTATTTGTAGTTAAATTAAATTATATTATAATTCTTTTGGTTTATGACCTTTAAATCCGAAGTAAGATATATAGAAATAACAAAGTATAGGAATAAGAAGTGCAAGTTTTAAATTGCCATCTGTTAGATCGGCTATGGTTCCAAAGAGTAGTGGTAGTATAGCTCCACCTATAATAGCGGTGCATAAGATACCTGATGCCTGATCTGTATGTTTACCCAGTCCTTTGATGGAAAGAGTGAAGATAGTAGGGAACATTAAAGAATTACAGAATCCTACTAATAAAAGCGTCCACATGGAAACAATACCAGTAGAAAGTATAGAAATTGAGATTAAGCTTACTGCCATTAATCCATAAACGCCTAAGGTTTTTCCTGGATTAAATTTATTTAATATAATGGTACCTAGAAATCTTCCTATCATAGCAGCTCCCCAATAGAAGGTAACGTACTCGCCTGCTTCTTTTGCTTTCATAGCCATTACATCTTTCATTTCAAGGTAATTTATAATATGGCTTCCAATCGCTACTTCAGCTCCAACATAAACGAAAATTCCAATTGCTCCAAAAATTAGTTGTTTGTATTCCCAAATACTTGATTTTTGAATTTCTCCAGAAGTATCAATTTCTCCTTCCCCATGACCTATGGCAGGAAGTTTTATAAAGTATAATACAGCTCCAAGTAATGCAAATACACTAGCTATACCTATATAGGTAGTTTGTAAATAGGAAAGATCAATTTTAGAAAGAAAATTATTGAGTAAAAGAGAGAGTTCTGAAGAAAGGTTGTCATAACTTTTCGCACCTTTTAAAGCATCAGGCATATCAGGTAAATTAGACAATATTATTCTTGTGCCAATTATTGGTGCAATCGTTGTACCCAATGAATTCAGTGCTTGTGTAAGTGTTAGTCTTGAGGAAGAAGTTTCGGGACTACCTAAAATTGATACGTATGGATTTCCTGCCACTTGTAAAAGAGTAATTCCGGATGCGAGTATAAATAAAGCACCAAGAAATAAGCCATACATCCTTAATTCGGCTGCTGGAAAAAATAGTGCACAACCAAGTGCTGCAATAAGAAAACCTGCAATCATGATTGGTTTATAGCCAAATTTTTGAACCAGTTTACCACCTGGTATTGACATGATACCATAAGCACCAAAGAAACAGAAGTTGATAAGATTAACTTGCCAATATTTTAAAACAAATAACACCTTCATGTAGGGAATTAAAATATCGTTCAGACAAGTAATAAAACCCATCATGAAAAATAATACCATTAAGGAATATAATGCGGTGCTATAATTTTGACTTGTTCCTAAAGTCGAAGAGTTGGAGATTTTTCCTTGCGGTGCAATTGCCATTTTTTTAATTTTTTGGTTAGGTAATACTAAGATTGAGGGCTAATTTAATCTTATTTTATTGAAATATTATAAAATATAATGTGAAATTTTATACTAATTAGTTTTTTTATCATTTTTAAAACTTACAAGATAGACACCCGATAGTATTATTATAAGATACCCCATTTTTTCAAAGCTAAAACTATCTTTGCCCCAAGAGATAGCAACGATCGAAGCCAGCAGTGGTTGTAAATAAATATAACTTCCCGCAATCGAAGGGTTTACATATTTTAGCACCGCCGAGTTTAGGTAATAGGCCACCAGTGTAGCAAAGACAAGTACAAAGGCTAATGCTCCCCACGCTTCAGAAGTTAATGTTTTCCAATCGGTTGTTATAAAGTCTTGATATCCAAAAGGGATAATCATAAAGAAGCCGAGGAAAAAAATCCATTTTAGAATTGTAAAGGGATTATAGCGTTGCATGAGAGGTTTGGTAGTAACGAGGAAACAGGCCCAAGAAATCGCGTTTATAAATACTAAGAAGTCGCCCGAAAATAATCCTTTTACGGAAGCCTGTCCAGAATTCAGGATAAGTAATGCAGCACCAATACTTCCTAGTAGTACGCCAATAATTTTTATAAAAGTGATTTTTTCTCTAATTATAATTGAAGAGATTAATAACACTATAATTGGTGTTATAGTCATCATTAATGAAGCATTTATAGGTGTGGTTAGGTTTAGTCCTTCGTAAAAAGTCATCTGATTGAGTGCGATACCGAAAAGTGCTGCAAGAAATATTCTCAAATAATCTTCTTTTTTGATAGATTCTTTTACAAAGAAAAAATGGATAATACTGAAGATCACTATACACACTATTCCTCTGGTAACTACTATAGCCAAGGGTTTTATAAATTCTGGCATGACCATTTTTGAAATGGTATAATTGAGTGCTCCGATAAGTGCGGCAGCGATGAGCATCAAATGTGCTTTTAGTGATGTTTTCATAAAGTGCCAAAGATAACTAATTTTAGAAATTAGATTTTGCTAATGAACCATAGAAATTAAAGATTGGAAAATGCTTATCTTGCAAGCGGAATCTGATGGTCTTAATCAGAATTTAAAATTTAGAAACGATGCACACAAATATTCCCCTTGCCGAAAGAATAAGACCCTACTCGCTGGATACCTACATTGGTCAGCAACATTTGGTAGGGAAGGGGGCTATAATAAGAAATGCTATAGAAGCGGGCACTATTCCCTCGATGATTTTTTGGGGGCCTCCTGGTGTTGGGAAAACTACACTGGCGAATATTATAGCGAATAATCTTAAAATGCCTTTTTATTTATTGAGTGCTGTGAGCTCGGGAGTAAAGGAAGTGAGAGAAGTAATAGAGCGAGCAAAATCGAACAGTAAAACTATTTTATTTATAGACGAAATTCATCGGTTCAGTAAATCTCAACAAGATGCTTTGCTTGGAGCTGTTGAAAAAGGTATTATAACCTTGATTGGTGCTACCACAGAAAATCCTTCTTTTGAAGTTAATTCAGCATTGCTTTCTCGTTGTCAAGTTTACATTTTGAAAAATCTAGAGAAACATGATTTGACGGGGCTTTTAGAGTATGCCTTGAAAAATGATGTGGAATTAAAAAACAGAAAAGTAAGAATAGATCAATACGAAGCACTGTTGAATATTTCTGGAGGTGATGCAAGAAAGTTATTAAACTTACTTGAATTGGTGGTGCAATCTATTCCAGATAAAGAGATAATTATTACAGATGATGTGGTAATGAAAATAGCTCAGAAAAAAGTAGCACTGTACGATAAAGGTGGAGAAATGCATTATGATATTATTTCCGCTTTTATAAAATCAATACGGGGAAGTGATCCGAATGCTGCTATATATTGGTTGGCAAGAATGATAGAAGGAGGAGAAGATGTTGCCTTCATCGCTAGACGTTTGGTAATTTTAGCATCAGAAGATATTGGAAATGCAAATCCTACAGCATTGGTAATGGCAGTCAATTGTTTTGATGCTGTAAAAGTAATTGGTTACCCAGAGGCTCGTATAATATTGTCGCAGGCTACAGCGTATCTTGCTTCTTCACCTAAAAGTAATGCATCGTATGTCGCAATTAATGAGGCTCAACGATTAATTAGAGAGCACGGTGATTTGCCAGTACCGATTCATTTGCGCAATTCTCCTACAAAACTCATGAAAGATATTGGGTATGGTAAAGAATATAAATACGCGCATGATTTCGAAAATAATTTTATACAACAAGAATACCTGCCCGATGAAATAGTTGGGATGAAATTGTATGAGCCGGGTTTAAATGCTAGGGAGGATGAGCTTAGACAACGTTTGAAAAAATTATGGGGAAAGAAGTACAACTATTAATACTTCATTCCCCATAGCAGTAGTTTTAGTATTTAACTATTTTTTTGTTTACTACATTTCCTCCTGATTTAAGTTTTACATAGTAAATTCCAGAAGGATATTCGCTCATGTTTAGGGTAGTATTTTTAGTGCCCTGAGACATTAAAATTGTAGTGCCAAGCGCATTTATTAATTCCATTGATAAGTCTTCTGGTAAATTATTATTTTCAAAATCAATCGTTAAGATATTGGAAACTGGATTAGGATAAAATTTCAATTCAGTTCCATTTAAACTTTCTGCTGTATTCGATATTGTTTGTACTTTTAAAACTCTTGTCAAGGTATCATAACAATTCATGGGGCTTATTCCTGAAAGTTTTATAGTGTAGTACCCTTGTGTATTATAGATATGAGTAACAGAATTACCTGTTGCCGTAGTTGCATCCCCAAGGTCCCATGAAATAGAGGAAGCACCGAAAGACTGATTCACTAGTAAAAGAGAACCCCCAACAGGTAGTTGTATCGTATCAGTACTTGGGAAATAAGCCAAGATCATATTGTCTTTTTTAATATAAACTGACTTTAAATTACTATAGAATAAAGAGTCTTTGTTGGCAACATATATTGTGTCATCCTGCGATACATTTAACATCGTATAGCTTGGTCCTGTGAATAGAGGAGTAGTAGAAGTAGGAGTATTGAAGAAAGCAAATTTAGTTCCGTTGGTTGGAGTTATGGTTAGATCAATGGTGTCTTGCCTGCAAATTGTGGTATTAGAAGCCATTGGAACTGGGCCTTGTTTTATAGAAACAAATTTATCTCTAGCACTTTGTGCTACTGTTAACAGCTCAAAAATATTATCTGCAGCAATAAAGGCAAAGGCTACCGTTTCAGTTTTTCCAGGAGTGAAATTTAAGATTTTAGCAGACGTAACTTGCGAAACTTCGCTTCCAAAACTCGCCATTCCTGCTTGTTTTCTTGCCACTCCATAGGCCATTGAATTATATTTTCTTGTAGTATTAAAATTACCATAGGCATTTATACTTCCTCCAATTGCAGGATATTCTAGAGAATAGCAAGAAGGTACATTGTCTGTAAGAAGTGCTACACCCGCTACTTTTGAGCCTCCAAGTGTGCTATAGGTATACGCTACTTTTCTAGCATCGTCCCAATCTGCTCTATTATAATTTGGATCTGCAATATCCCAATCGGTATATATTCCAGCAAAAATAGAGTCGTAAGTTGTTGCAGATTTATTAGTAATGTTGTATTCAATAATTACAAATTTATCGTTGGGTGTATTTTTCCAAGCATACGATTTTTGTTCTATTTCTACTCCCAGAATTTGTCCAGATATTGCCGAAGAGTCATTGAAGGTAGAGCGAGCTTCTTGATCTTTTATAGTTGAATTAACATAATGAGCGCTTTTTATAATTTCAAATTCATTATCAGCAAAAGGATAAGAGCTTCTTATACAATCTGAAACTTTTGTTGTGGAAGTACCAATCATTAATCCACCTTCGAATAATAAGGGATTATTTAAATAGGTTAACCCTAGTCCATTTGTAGTAGGAAAAGTATTATAGCCAATGCGCCCGTTCGACGTTATAGTAGTTTTTATTTTATTGGTATCAATGTCGAGGTAGGCTGGATTGACAATAAATTTAAAACCTTGGTAATCGTAATAATTTTTAGACGGGTCTGTCAAGATAAGAACAAGCTCTATTACTTGATCGATACCTGCATTTTGATTTATAATTATTTTAAAAGGATCAGATATGTTATTTTTACCAGTTAGACTGTCCACTAAGCCAAGGTTTGAAGTACTATCGTAGACTGTTGCAAATCCATTATTACAAATCATTTTTATAGTTAAGTTATTTGCCTTTGATAAATAATTAAAAAAATCATTTGTAATGGTGAGCGTATCGCCACTAAAAAATTTTTGTCCATGTTTTCCAGTTACCGCAAAGTCTAGCATTCGAACAGATGGAATAGTAGGACTGCTAAGCGATTTATACATATTTAATTTTCTACCGATCTTATAACGACTTTCTGGTAATGTTACATCAAATGTATCAAGTATATCTCCTGTTACTCTTAGTAGTTCACCTGCTTGAATAGCGGATAGTTGTGGATATTTGGATCTAACTAATGCTGCCGCTCCTGCTACAGTAGGAGAGGAAAAAGAGGATCCACCAAATGGTTCACTACTATCGCCGGAAGTGGATGACCAACCGCCTTGTAGTGAAGATAAGTCAACTTTAAAACTATAGGTCATACTTAGCTCAATAGGATCAAAAAGTTGTCTAATCTCTACCAAGGTATCGTATAGAGGTGAGGTGATAGTATCCAGCCCCGCTACCGAAAATACATTGTCATAAGATCCGGGATAAATGTCTCCGTCTATATTCTTATTTCCTGCTGCCGCTATAATAAGTACATCTTTAGTAAGTGCAGCATCGTTTATAATGTCTTGGCTAGCCTGTGAGTAGGCAGAGAATCCTCCCCATGAAAGATTCATAACTTTTACGCCTCTTTTTGCAGCATATTGTATGGCAGCATAGCCTCCAGATAGAGATCCTGATGAAGTACTTATTTTAACAGGAAGGCATTTGCAATTATAGCCAGTGCCAGTTGTGAAGATATTATTGTCAGGAGTGGCAGAACAAGCGCCTTGAACTTTTATACCGTGATGAAATGGATTTCCAGCTACATATTCAAAAGTAGGGTTATTATCCCCATTGCCGGTATCCCATCCGTAATAATCATCGATATATCCATTAAGATCGTTATCGGAGCCATCAATTGGATCAGCGAGGTTGAGTTTTAAATTATTAATTAAATCTTTGTGGGTTAATTCTGTTCCTGTATCTAGTACGCCAATTACTACATTGGGATCTCCTTTTTCTATATCCCAAGCTTTATAAGCGTTAATTCTTTGTAGTAATAATTCTCCTGAAGCTGTCGGTTGTGATATCGGATCATTTGGCAAATATTGCATTTCAACCAAGTATTGTGGTTCAGCATATTCTACTAGACCCGAAGCTATTAATTTATCTATTAACTCGTAAATAGGAATTTCTGGATTAAAATTTAGGACATGCATCAAAGACAAGT
The DNA here is from genome assembly GCA_031416415.1 of Cytophagales bacterium. Taxonomy (GTDB): domain Bacteria; phylum Bacteroidota; class Bacteroidia; order Cytophagales; family Cytophagaceae; genus JANYCO01. Next base: position 18,251 of record JANOTP010000284.1, read on the forward strand.
CTGGACCCTTTTGTTTGTTATTTCTACTTATTGCAGATTTAGTAGTTTCGTTAATCGAAGGAAACATTTTTACAAATTTCTCTATCTTATATTTCTTTAATACTTCGGTTAGAGCGGGAATATTTTTGAGTGCAGTAATATTATTGGTGAAATGTCTAAATTCAGGTTTTAATTTTAGTACGATAGTTCCAGGAATTATATTCTCATTGGTATTAATGTTAGTTTTAGAAACTGGATTTTTTTTAAATTCTTGAGCAATCAAAGAACCTGAAAATAAAATAGCTAAAACAAATAGTGAAATCTTATTGAATTGACTCATATTATTCTTGGAATAATTTAATATTATAACAATATATCATACTATATACTATAAAGTAACCTTAAAAGTTTGAAAAGGATACGCTTATTTTTAGCAAGACCCTCAATTTATTTAAAAATCAAGGGTCTATATTAGAATAGTATAATTTTTTTTAAATTAGTACTAAAAATTTAAATAGATAAGGGTTAATTCTTAGTTGCTATGCGAGTTGCTTTTAGCATATTATTAGCTCTTGTTCCCCAGTGATAGCCCAATTCAAAAGGTAAGTCTTTTATTGTAGAATCTTTTTCATAGGCTATTTTTAAATCAGGTTCTTTTATATGAGGGAAATCCACAACTGGTTTTGCGTATTTTCCATACAATTGAATTTTCCATTTTTCTTTATCAAAATAATGAAATGCAATACCAGAGTCATCTTGCACTATGGCATCACTGTTGTCAAATATTGTATTTCTTACTGTGGAAAAGTCACGATAGTGTAATAAATAAGAAGCAGATTTTAAATAGGTATGAACTTTTCCTATATTTTGAAGGTAGTTGCCTAGGCCTTTATTTGCTTTTATTCCAGCATCTCCTAGGTCACATTTGAAATAATAGACAGAGCGAAGGTCATTAGAGCCTTTTACTAGGAAATCAATTCTTACACCCTTAGAGCCTTTGTATTTACTGCTGTCTGAGCGTTCGAAAACAGTCCCACTAGTATCGATTCCTACATTCTTTATATCTACAATCGTATTACCTGTTCTTTTTAGAAAAAGACACATTAATGGAAGTGTACCGTTAACATTTTTTTTCTGAAGATCGCGAAGCATATTTTTTGTTATAAAATAGCTTTTCTTCAACAAATCATTGAGCGAAAGTTCTACAGAAAGATAATATTGTTGTTTCTGTTTTTCAGACATGGTATTAAAATCAGGTAACTCTCCAATTGGCTCTAAGGCTAACAAGGTATAGGTTTTAGCTTTTGGAAATAAAATGAACGCATTCAGGATATCTGGTCCTGAGAAAGGGTAAAAAACATTTGTTGAGCTAGTGTTAATTTCTGCCAATTCCGCTGTTCTCCATTCACGCATTTTTTCAAATCTTTTTTCTTCAATAATAGCCCAGCTTGAATCAAAAGAAGCAGTAAAGGATTTCCAGCTTTTAGTTGTGTCTATAGAAGATAACTCACTACCTTCTTCTTGTGCAATACCTGAAATAGCTCGCGCTATTTGATCGAATTTTTTATCAAATACCAATGCTTTTTCACTTTTAATACTTGCAGTATCTTCAGGATTCGTATCGGTTTGGTTGTCATCAGAACTTACGGAATCTTTTGCCGTTCCTGTGTTTCTTTTTTCTTCACATGAGAAAAGTACTGCGGAGAAAATAATTGCTAAAAAGAATATTCTAGTTGTTTTCACTTTGTTTTTGTTTTTTATTTATAAATGCATAAACGATTAACCCGCTCAATATAGTAAGAAATCCAGCAATTGGTGGTATTGGATCTTTTTGGAAAAGATAAAACATCATCAAGAGTTCAAGGATAATAAATACAGTGGGTATAATTGACAATAATAATGTATGTAATAAGGTCCTTTTTTCAGCAGCTTTATTCTTATATCTATTTATAAATACTCCCGCTACAGCAAGCGTAGTAAATAGACTCAAGGTGAAACCAAGGTATTTCATTATCTCTTTAGGATTTGAAATATGAATTAATGCTAAGGCGATAAGAAATTGTAGTAGGATTGCATAAACGGGACTTCCTTTACTATTTAAATGTGCGAGTTTACCAAATATAGGAAAGTCTTGACCAATTGCCCTTGTTACTCTTGGACCTGTAAACATCATAGAATTTATCGAAGCGATTAGTCCAATAGAAATAATGGCTGCTATAATGATTGCTCCGTTTTGACCAAAAATATTTTTTGCTGCAATGAAGGCTACTTGGAACTGGTTACTTAATTCTGAAATCGGAGAGGAATAAAGGAAAATTAAATTGAGTAATAAATATAAAATCATTACAATGAAGCTTCCCAAAAATAAAGCTCTAGGAAGATTTTTCTTTGGATCCTTTATCTCTTCTGCAATATAGGTAGCAGAGTTCCAGCCAGAATATGCAAATGAAACATATACCAAGGATTCAAAGAAGTCGGGACTAATCATTTGTTTTAAATCGGCTTTGGTATAGCTAATTTGAAAATGGCTATGGTCTGGAAGTATAAAACCGCATATTATTATTACAAAAATCAAGGATAAATTTACGATCGTAAACACGGTTTGAAATCTACTCCCAAGTCTTAGACTTGCTAGATTTACAACTGTGATACCTACGAGAATTAGTGATGCCAGTAAGTTCGTATTTAAAGGAACAAGATTGGAAAAGTATTCTCCAAATGCCATACATGCAATGGCTACAGGACCAGCAAAACCCAAGGTCGCAGAAACCCAACCTGAGAGAAACCCTAGGGCGGGATGGTACAAATTGGAGAGGTATCTATATTCACCACCCGATCGAGGCATAGAAACGGCTAGTTCTGCATAGGAAAGCGCACCACATAGGGCCACTATGCCACCGGCTACCCATAACATAAGTAATGCTGAAATAGATTTTATCCCAATTACTTGAAATCCAAGACTGGTAAATACTCCTGTTCCAATCATGCTTGCCACAATTAGACTTATAGCAGTGATCAACCCTATTTTTGGTGTTTCTTTAATAGACACTTTTGCTTTTCAGTTTATTATTAAAAATGAACGCTACAAAAATATAAAAAGAAGGGAGATTTCCTCACAAATCCGTCTTGCTAAGCCTAATATTTTTCTAGAAAGGATAGATTTCTATCAACCGATTCTTTTGAAATAATTTCTAAACAAGGATTTTCAGTGGAAAGATTGAGTAAATAGCCTTCCATTGAATATAGATTGAGTAAATCGTGAGTGATGCACAGGATAAGTTTTTGTTGGGTAAAAACAAGATTACTTAAAAGTTGGAATACTCTTTTTTTATTTTGGACATCTAAGTATTGAGTTGGTTCGTCTAAAAGTAGTATTTCCTTGTTTTGAAGTAATACTTGAGCCAACCAAACGAGTTGTTGTTCGCCGCCAGATAATTCTAAAACATTTTTATCGAAAAGATCTCCAATGCCTAATTCTTCAAAAATAGTCCAAGTATCCTTAAAATCAGTTTTAGTGTAGTGCTCAAAAAATTTCTTCTCTTTGAATTTTCCCATCACAGCAAGTTCGCTGGCAGTAATTTCGAAATGAGTAGTATTTTTTTGGCTTAGAAGCGATGGAATAGAAGACAAATAAATCTCCCCCGTATAAGGGAGGAGATTTGATATTGCTTTAAACAGACTGGTCTTACCGGAACCATTATGACCTATAACAGCTACAAAAGCAGGTTTTTTTAGCTCTATTGAAATGTTCTTAACAAGAATTTTCTGAGCTAACCTAATTTGTACGTTTTTTAGACTTAGCACCGGTCAAATACTACTAATACTCGTCTTCGTTGAAAAAGAAGTCGTCTTTAGTAGGGTAATCAGGCCATATTTCCTCAATACTTTCGTAAGGTTGTCCATCATCCTCCAATTCTTGAAGGTTTTCTACTACTTCCATAGGTGCTCCTGTGCGCACAGCAAAGTCAATTAATTCTTCCTTAGTGGCAGGCCAGGGTGCATCTTCCAAAAAGGAAGCTAATTCAAGTGTCCAGTACATAGTTTACCGTTTATTATTTCCGCAAAAGTAAAATTTTATTTCTTTATACAAATTATTTTAAGCAAAGTTTCACGTTTGTGGATAATTAAATCGTATCTGCTTGATAAAACAGGATTTCAACGGGTTTTATTATTCCTTTACCCTAATTTTTACCATCTTTGTAACCCGATTTAAAAAGCTGAATCTGGATTACCTTGTCTAAAAAACGAGTCAACTTATAACTATTAACGAATAATTCAATGAGTAACGAAACCATCATTTTTTCAATGGCAGGGGTGAGTAAGATTTACCCTCCTAAAAAACAGGTTCTGAAAGATATTTATTTGTCTTTTTTCTATGGTGCTAAAATTGGAGTACTAGGTCTTAACGGTTCTGGTAAATCTTCACTTTTGAGAATAATAGCAGGAGTAGACAAAGAATTTATAGGCGATTTGGCCTTTACTGGTGGGTATAGTGTTGGTTTGTTAGAACAAGAACCACATCTGGATCCAACCAAAACGGTAAAAGAAATTATTGAAGAAGGCGTGCAAGAAATAATGGACCTGTTAAAAGAGTTCGAAGATATCAACTTGAAATTTGGAGAACCAATGAGCGACGATGAGATGACAAAGCTCATAGAACGTCAAGGTGAAGTACAAGAAAAATTAGACCATGCTAATGCTTGGGAGATAGATAGTAAATTAGAAAGAGCTATGGACGCTCTACGTTGCCCACCTTCGGAGGCACTAGTAGGAAATCTTTCCGGTGGTGAGAAAAGAAGAGTAGCCATGTGTCGTTTGCTTTTAAAAGAACCAGATATTTTATTACTCGATGAGCCTACCAATCACTTGGATGCTGAATCTGTAAATTGGTTGGAACAACATTTGGCGCAATACAAAGGAACTGTTATTGCGGTTACCCATGATAGATATTTCCTTGATAACGTAGCGGGTTGGATTTTGGAACTTGACAGAGGCGAGGGTATTCCATGGAAAGGGAACTATTCATCATGGTTGGAACAAAAACATGCTCGTCTAGCGAAAGAAGAAAAAACGGAATCGAAACGTCAGAAAACCTTACAACGTGAGTTGGAATGGGTGCGTATGGCTCCAAAGGCGCGTCAAGCGAAATCGAAAGCGCGTATCAGTTCGTATGAAAAATTACTTGGTGAGGATGCAAAACAAAAAGAAGATAAACTGGAATTGTTCATTCCAGCTGGAAATAGACTAGGTGCAAAAGTAATCGAAGCAGTAAATGTTGCGAAAGCATTTGGCGATAAATTATTGTATGAGAATTTAAACTTTGCCCTTCCACAAGGGGGAATCGTTGGTATCATTGGCCCTAACGGTGCTGGTAAGACTACGTTGTTTAATCTTATTACTGGAAAATTAAAACCAGATGCAGGAAGTTTTGAAGTAGGAGAGACCGTTGAAATCGGCTACCTAGATCAAGAACATAATACACTGGATCCAAACAAAACAGTATTCGAACTTATTTCTGGAGGTACAGAAACGATGTTACTTGCAGGCAAACAAGTAAACTCTCGTGCGTATGTCAGTAAATTCAATTTTGCTGGTGCAGACCAAGAGAAAAAAGTGGGAGCACTTTCTGGTGGTGAAAGAAATCGTGTACATCTTGCTATGACACTTAAGATGGGAGCAAATCTTTTATTACTCGATGAGCCTACCAATGATCTTGATATTAATACGCTTCGTGCGCTGGAAGAAGCGCTTGATAATTTCGGGGGCTGTGCAGTAGTCATCTCCCACGATCGTTGGTTCCTCGATAGAGTAGCTACGCATATTTTAGCCTTCGAGGGCGATTCTCAAGTATATTGGTTTGAAGGAAACTTCTCTGACTACGAAGAAAACAGAAAGAAAAGACTGGGAGATTCTGAGCCGAAGAGAATACGCTATAAGAAGCTGGTGGATTAATATTTTGTGAAAACATAATTTTAAAAAGCCAGATATTCATCTGGCTTTTTTATTTAAATAAATAAAATGAAAAATTTAGTAGGAGCAATTTTAATATTTATAGGGGCGGTTTGTTTTTCCGCAAAAGCAATCATGGTGAAACTTTCGTATCTACATGAAGTAGATGCAATCACCGTACTTACATTAAGAATGTTGTTTGCACTTCCCTTTTATATCATAATATTATTTTTAAATCGTAAAAAACTTTCCGAAGTAAAAAGTTCGCTAACCAGAAGAGACTGGATCAATGTAGTGATAATGGGTGTTATAGGATATTATCTGGCGAGCATTTTTGATTTTATAGGTTTGGAATATGTTACTGCTGGGTTAGAACGATTGATTTTGTTCATATATCCTACGCTTGTAGTTATTTTATCCGCTATTTTTTTGAAAAAGAAAATTGGGAAAACAGAATATATTGCTTTAGGGTTAACTTATTTGGGAGTATTTGTAGTGTTTTTTGACGATGCTATTGTTGCACAAAATAATGTATGGTTGGGAACTGCTTGTATATTTGGAAGTGCACTTACCTATGCCATTTATCTTATTGGTACGGGCCAGCTAACACCCAAACTAGGCTCTGTAAATTTCACTGCGCTTTCCATGATTATTTCATCGCTAGTAGTTTTTATTCATTATCTTTTTGTTGGAAAGATTGAACATCTATTTGCAAATAAAGAAGTGTTAATACTTACCTTCAATATGGCTGTTTTCTCTACTGTAATTCCTTCTTTTATGATTGCAGAAGGAATCAGAAGGATTGGTTCTGGTAGAGCTTCTATTGTAGCCAGTATTGGACCTGTTTCCACTATTGTACTTGCGTATTTTTTTCTCAATGAAGGGTTTGGACCTATTCAATTGGCCGGTACATTGTTGGTATTGGCAGGCGTAATTGCAGTTAGCTTAAAAAAGGGTTAATTTTATAATATATTGAATATTAATATTTTATAAAATTTTATATTAATTATGCGGAGAATAGATTGGTTAATCTCCGCATAAAATGCGGAGATTAACTTTAATATGCGGAGAATAGTTATTATATTTACCGCAAGATATGCGGAGAATAGCACACTATATACACCAACGTAAGGAATGGCCAGATTTTTCTTGGAATCAGGAAAACCTTACTGTGTCCTTAGCAAAAGTGCGAAATATGCAGGGCAGGTTAATAGGCAAAATGGAAGCTTTAGGTTTTCATCTTTTAGAAGAAGCAATGTTATCTACTCTTACATTGGATGTTTTAAAATCTACCGAGATAGAGGGGGAGTTTTTAAATCCTGAACAAGTTCGTTCTTCTATAGCGAGAAGATTGGGTATGGATGTATCAGGACTAATAGCTTCGGATAGAAATGTAGATGGTGTAGTAGAAATGATGCTAGATGCTACACAACAATATAAGCAACCGTTGTCGAAAGAAAGGTTGTGTAGTTGGCACGCTTCTCTATTTCCTACAGGTAAAAGCGGTATGTATTCTATAACGGTAGGAGATTGGAGAAAAGATGAAACTGGTCCTATGCAGGTAGTTTCTGGAGCATTGGGAAAAGAGCGTATACATTTTCAGGCGCCCGATGCTGCTAGCTTAGAGAAAGAGATGACCATATTTATAAAATGGTTTAATACAGAAAATAAGCTTGAACCTGTTATGAAAGCTGGATTGGCACATCTGTGGTTTGTTACAATACATCCGTTTGACGATGGAAATGGACGTATTGCTCGTGCACTTACCGATATGCTGCTTGCTCGGGTCGATGAAAGTCCTCAACGGTTTTATAGTATGTCGGCACAAATACGAGTAATGCGAAATGAGTATTATTCGATACTTGAAAAAACACAGCAAGGTACACTTGATGTGACAGGCTGGATGTCATGGTTTTTAGATTGTATGAACGGAGCGTTAAATGCTACTGATAAAAATCTTTCTGAAGTATTGACTAAGGCAAAGTTTTGGGAAAAACATGCCCATACTCCTTTGAACGAAAGACAACGACAACTAGTAAATAAAATGTTCGATAATTTTTTTGGAAAAATGACGTCTTCAAAATGGGCAAAGATAGCAAAATGCTCTCCGGATACTGCTCTTCGTGATATTCAGGATCTTATTGCTAAGGAATTATTGGTGAAAGAAAGCGCTGGAGGAAGAAGTACTACTTATCAGTTAAAATACATATAATTAACTGTACGAATTGCATATATTTGTACTTTGCATAAACTCATAAATTTAAGAGTTCCACAGAATTGAAAATTAACTCCATGATTGATAACTCAAAATATTATACCCCTTCTCAAATTGTTGAAGAGCTTGATAAATATATCATAGGTCAGCACGAAGCCAAGAGAAATGTAGCGATTGCATTGCGCAACCGTTGGAGAAGAATGAGTGCTTCAGAAGATATGAAAAATGAAATTGTACCCAACAATATTCTAATGATTGGCTCAACAGGTGTTGGCAAAACTGAGATTGCACGTAGACTTGCAAAACTTTCGGATGCTCCCTTTACAAAAGTGGAAGCCTCAAAATTTACCGAGGTAGGGTATGTGGGTAGAGATGTAGAAAGCATGGTGCGTGATCTGGTAGAGCAAAGTGTGAATATGGTAAAAAATCAGCGCAAAGAAGAAGTAAAAGTTAAAGCTGCATTGGCAGTAGAAGAAATTATTTTGGATGCACTGATTCCTCCTATTAAAAAAACTACTGGGACCGTGTTGAATGGTGATGGGAAAAGTATTTCTCATGAAGACCAAGAATTGAATGAAAAAACGAGAGAGCATTTCAGAGAGAAAATAAAAAATGGTGAACTTGACGAACGAAAAATAGAAATTGATGTTCAACACAATCCTGTTACTGGAATGGGTGTCATAGGTGGTCAGATGGACGAGAGCACCATGATGAACATTCAGGACATGATTGGTGGAATGATGCCTAAGAAAAACAAGAAGAGAAAAGTAACGGTAGCTGATGCCCGTAAAATTCTTTTAGACGAAGAAGCTGCTAAGCTCATTGATATGGATGAAGTAAAAGAAGAGGCGATTAAAAGAGCAGAAAATACTGGAATTATATTTATTGACGAAATTGATAAAATAGCCAATTCGAAAAAAAATGGAGGCGGAGGAGCTGATGTAAGTCGTGAAGGTGTGCAGCGTGATTTACTTCCCATCGTAGAAGGAAGTACTGTTAATACCAAATACGGCGCAATTAATACAGACCACATTCTGTTTATTGCGGCAGGTGCTTTTCACGTGTCGAAACCCTCTGATCTTATCCCTGAGTTACAAGGACGTTTTCCAATCCGTGTAGAATTGAATAGTCTTACTAAAGAAGATTTTTATAAAATATTAAAAGCACCAAAAAATGCCTTGACAAAACAATACGAAGCGCTACTTGCTTCAGAAGGTGTAGGGTTGAGCTTCAACGATGATGCATTAGAAAAAATCGCTGAAATAGCCTTTGATGTAAATTCAGAAGTTGAAAATATTGGTGCCAGAAGACTTCATACTGTTATGAGTTTATTGTTAAATGAATTTATGTTTGATGTGCCAGATAAAATTGGTCCGAACGCAAAAATTCTAGTTACAAAAGAACTTGTTCAGGAAAAACTTTCGGGTATGGTTAAAAACAGGGACCTGAGTCAGTATATTTTGTAGGTTTGAAGTTCAACTTTCAACTTCCCTAAAAAAAATGAAAATAGTACTACTTGATGCAAAAACACTCGGGGATCTAAAAGAACTCGAACAGTTGAATAAATTCGGTGAAGTAATCGTTTACCAGTATACAAAATCAGACGAAGTATCAGATAGGGTAGGAGATGCAGAGATTGTTATTACTAATAAAGTAATTATTAATAAAAATGTTTTAGATCAGGCAAAAAATTTAAAACTAATTTGTGTAGCTGCTACTGGAACTAATAATATCAATATGGTTTACGCGGAAGAAAAAGGTGTGTCGGTGATGAACGTAAAAGGATATTCAACGGATGGCGTAGCGCAACACACTTTTGCGCTGATATTACACCTTCTTAATCATATTAATTTATATGACCCTTACGTCAAAAATAAATCGTATTCAGCCTCTAATATATTTACACATCATGCTTGGCCTATTTATGAACTAGCGTCAATGAAGTTTGGTATTGTGGGTTTTGGAGCAATCGGTCAAAAGGTAGCGGAGATAGCGAATGCTTTTGGTGCAGAAGTTATTTTTTATTCTACTACTGGAAAAAATACGAATAAAAAATTCAAAAATGTTTCCCTGACCGAATTGTTAAGCACGTCAGATATAGTTTCTATTCATGCACCAATGAATGAGACGACAGTAAATTTAATTTCCTATAAGGAAATTAAAAAAATGAAATCTTCTGCTATCCTTATAAATACTGGTAGAGGAGGAATAGTTAATGAAAGAGATCTTGCAAAAGCGCTAGACGAGGATCTGATAAGAGCTGCCGCGTTAGATGTTTTTGAGAAAGAACCTCTTCCCGAAGACAATCCATTATTGCTTATTCGTAACCGCGATCGTCTTATTACAACTCCTCATGTGGCATGGGCGGGAGTAGAGTCAAGGAAGCGATTGATAGAAGGGATTTGTGCTAATATTGAAAGGTTTTTGAATGCTTAGTTCAAAAAAAATAGTATAAAATAAATCTAAAGTTGAAAAAAAAATGTTATATTCATAATAATAAAATTATTTAATAGTATGGATATTAAATTAAAAAAATATGAATTAATGGAATGGCTAATGCTAGTAAATGACGAAGCTACATTATACCAATTAGAAGCTTTTAAAAAAAGTAGTGAAAAAGATTTTTGGGAAGAGCTTCCTGAGCCTGTTAAATTGTCAATTGAAAAGGCAAAACTTGAGTTAGACAAGGGCGAGGGTATTTCACATGAAAAAGTGATATCAGAAATAAAAAAACGTTTTTTAAATACATAATGCCTTATAAAATAATTTGGTCTCCTACTGCGAAAACTACCTATTTTCAGATACTGGATTATATTGCAAATCATTGGAGTTCGAAAGAAGTAATTTCTTTTATAGATAGAACAGAAAAAGTATTAGCCTATATTAGAAAGAATCCAACACAATATCCTTCTTCAAAAATAAAAAAAGAAGTACACCAAAGTGTATTAACAAAACATGTAAGTTTGTATTATCAGGTTAATAAACAATCGGTTGAATTATTTATTTTTTGGGATAATCGTCAGGATCCTGCAAAATTTAAAATATAGTGAAACGAGCTTAACTTTGCTTCATTCTCAGACTTCCGCAGCAGCTTGCGTCCCGCGAGTTGCAACTATTTGTACCTCTGGCCGATTAGTTAAGGGATGAAGCTTGTAGTTTCCATAGTATAGTTTCTCTCTACGAAGCACCTGTCATTATGAAATACCTATATTTGTGTTACTTCTAAGGTAATAATTTAATGGCAGTTTTGTAATCATCTTTCATAATCAATCACATTAATTATGAGAGATGATTTATTAGAAGAATAAAGTTACGTCTTTCGGCTGTGTTGCATACTGACAGCATTTTGTGGAGACACAAAATGAGGCTGCATAATTCAAAGTATAAGAGATTTTAATTATGCAGCCTTACTTTCAACCCTAAACCTTAGCCTTCCTAAAACTCCTCACCAACACCACCACACCTATTATCACCATTGGAATACTCAACAGCTGTCCCATGTTATAAGCCATATCGTTTTCAAACGTTACCTGATTTTCTTTTACAAATTCATAAAAGAAACGTAATGTAAAAATCCAGATCATGAATATCCCAAACAGAAGACCTTCTGGAGTAAGAGCTTTGTAACGAATGTATAGGAAAATCAAAACAAAGAATAAAACTAAACTTGAAATAGCTTCATATAATTGAGTTGGATGACGCGGAATTCCCCAAGCTTTTACAATTATTTCTGTACCGCCTTTACCTTCTGAACCTATAAATACAGATTGTTTAGCTTTAGAAAGGATCATATGTTGACCATATTCACCGTGACTAAATAATGCTTGACGAATATTAGTTTCAACCATTTCTAAAATATTTCCACTGCCAAAACTTTTCACTTTCATCCTTATGTCCATTCCCGTAAGGGTTTGCCCATTGAAAATCGTATCGGTATTATTTTTTCTTACTTTAATATCACTAATTTGCCCTTTGAAATTTGCTTCTGTGTAGTTTTCTAAATAAGAAGTTGTAGAATTTATAAAAACAAATCCTTGAGAAGCATCAGTAGGTATTCCTATTATTTCTGAATTCATTAGATTTCCAAAACGAATGAAACACGCTGCCAATGCTACTATAATAGCAGTACGGTCAAGTACTTTTAAATATTTTTCAGTAGGATATTTTTTACAATACAACCAGATACCTACTAATATTGCAATACCGGCACCATGACTGGCAAGCCCACCTTCCCAGATGTATAATATTTTAATTAATTTGGCAGGTTCCCAGAAAAAATCATTTGGTTCATAAAAAATACAATGACCTAGTCGAGCTCCAATTATAGTGGCTACTATCATGTGAAGTGTTAAACTCTCAACAAGTTTTTCAGATTTACCTTCTATTTTATATATTTTTAAGTAAATCATTTGGCCAATTAAAAATGCAGCAGCAAATAATAAACCATAATAGCGTGGAGCAAGAGGACCAATAGTATAACCAAATAGTGAAAATTCAGAGAGCGTAAAAATTTCAGGAGCTACATCCCAGATAATAAAATCAAGCATCTTAGTAGTGTAATTAAAGTTATGCAAATATATGGAAAATGCTTAGTAATCTGAAAAGAACATTAAATGAATTGATAGTAATAAAAAAGCCTCTTTATCTAAGAGGCTTTTTTATTACTATTTTATTTAAAAAAAACTATTCTCCGTGGAGCCAAGCCTTTTTACCTAATAACACATCTTCTTCTTCTCGAACGTCTGGATCGTCTACGCAGCAGTCTACTGGACATACGGCAGCGCACTGAGGCTCTTCATGGAATCCCATGCATTCTGTACATTTATTCGAAACAATGTAATAAAATTCATCTGAAACAGGTTCCTGACTGGTTTTAGCATCCATTTTAGACCCATCTTCCAAATCGATCTCTACAAGGCTAGTGCCTCCTGCATAAGTCCATTTTGCTCCGCCTTCATAGATGGCAGTATTTGGGCACTCCGGCTCACAGGCTCCGCAGTTTATACATTCTTCTGTGATTATAATCGCCATTTTATCCTCCTTATTTATTTAGTCAATTGTTGCAAAAATAAGTACAAATATTGGTTTTATACAAATTTCTGCAATATAAATTCGTATTTCGAAACAATTCCTAACGAGAAATTGTTCGTTTGTACTAGATTTTATTTTATAATTATCTTGGAAGTCCCATTTTAGGAAGTCCTTTACCTCCTGAATTGTTCATCATCTTCATCATTTTTCTCATGTCTTCAAATTGTTTCATGAGGTTATTTACTTGTTGAATAGAGGTGCCACTTCCGCCTGCCAATCTTTTACGACGATTTCCGTTGATGATATCAGGATTTTGTCTTTCTTTAGGTGTCATTGAATTGATGATCGCTTCAATAGGAGCAAAGGCATTGTCGTCAATGTCTACGTCTTTCATCATTTTGTTCATCCCAGGGAGCATACCAACAATGTCTTTAATGCTTCCCATTTTTTTAATCTGTTGAAGCTGTGTCAGAAAATCTTCAAAATTAAATTGATTTTTTCTTATTTTCTGATTAAGTCTTTTCGCTTCATCTTCGTCAAAAACTTCTTGCGCCTTTTCAACAAGTGAAACCACGTCACCCATACCTAAAATACGTTGAGCCATACGCTCTGGATAGAAAACATCAAGGTTCTCCATCTTTTCTCCCGTACTTAGGAATTTGATAGGTTTTTCAACAACAGATTTTATAGAAATAGCAGCACCACCGCGTGTATCACCATCTAATTTAGTAAGCACAACACCGTCAAAATTTAATCGGTCGTTGAAGGCTTTCGCAGTGTTTACAGCATCTTGACCAGTCATAGAGTCAACTACAAACAATGTTTCAGAAGGTTTAATAGCAGCTTTTATTTCTGCTATCTCATTCATCATTTGTTCGTCTACCGCTAAACGACCAGCAGTATCGACAATAACGATTTTAAAATTATTTTTCTTAGCATATTCTAAACCATTTTTTGCGATTTGAACAGCATTCTTATTTTCGGGTTCTGAAAATACTTCTACACCAACTTGCTCTCCAAGTACTTTCAACTGATCAATAGCCGCAGGTCTATATACGTCGCAGGCTACAAGCAATACTTGGCGGCCTTGTTTTTTAAGATAACTTGATAGTTTTCCGGAAAAAGTAGTCTTACCCGAACCTTGTAAACCTGCTATCAATATTACTGCAGGATCACCTTTTAGGTTGATGTCTACTTTCTGACCACCCATTAATTCTGTCAGCTCTTCTTGGGTTATTTTTACCAACAACTGACCTGGAGAAACTGCTATAAGCACTTCGCGGCCCATGGCTTTTTCTTTGATCATGTCGGTTACACTTTTTGCTACTTTGTAGTTGACGTCAGCGTCCAATAAGGCTTTTCGGATTTCCTTTATGGTTGCGGCTACGTTAATTTCTGTAATTCTTCCTTGACCTTTAAGGTTTTTAAAGGCTTTGTCAAGTTTTAAACTAAGGTTTTCAAACATAATACTCTTCTATTTTCGGAGTGCAAAGTTAATTAATTTTAGGAAGGATAAAAAGGAAAAAAGTGTTAGCGTAATATCTAGTCAAAACATTTATTATTAAATAGTTACTGTATTTAATAACCTGTAAATGAAAAGTTAAGTGCGTATTATTTTAAAAAATATAAGCTTATAGAATAATAGTTAACTTATGGGTTACTGGCCCTGTAAAATAAATGGATACTTTTTATAAGGTTAAGTTATGGGTATAGTTTGTCAGAAAGAGTTGAAATGCTTTGTTAAATTCTTTAAACTGTTTAACTGCTTGTTCTCCCGCTTCTGTTACTATTGCTTGACCTCCGCCTTTACCTCCCCGTTGTGTTATCACAAGGGGTTCTTGCGACTGTTGATTCATTTGTTCAATCAATTGCCAAGCTTGTCTGTAGGACATTTTCATCTCTATTGCTGCTTGTCGAATAGAACCTAATTCTTTTATTTTTTCTAATAGATCAATTCTCCCATATCCAAGAAAAGGCCCCTCTTCAGAGTCAATCCATATTCTTCCATTTGCTTTGAAAAATAATTTTTTCTTATCCATAGATCTATTAGATTTTATAATAATACAGAAAATAATTTAAAAATAGTACTAGAGTACTATTGATAGGTCTTAAATTAATTCTAAACAAATCATATAATCCGAATCTTCCCCTTCAAAAAAATCGATCATTTTAAATCCATTTTTTTCTGCAGCTTCCAGTACATGGTCAGAAGAAACATACAGCCATGGAAACCACTCCCCTTTTTGTCCTTTATATTCCATTCTATAGTTTAGCTCACCATAATAATTTCCATTCAAATCTATACTGTATGCGCCTTCCTCTTCTTCGTCTTCGAACATGTAAAGAATATCCACGGACTCCCCAATCACTCTGCCTCCTGGTTTTAATAGATTTTTACATTTCAGAAAAAAAGTGTCTAGATTTTCTAATGTACCTGCAATACCAAATCCATTCATCATAAAAAGTAAAGTATCATATTTTTCATGTTCGTCTAATTTGAAAAAATCACCTTTAAGTACAGAATTGACACCTCTTTTTTGCATAACCTCGCAACATTTTGCTGACCAATCAAGCGCTACGACTTCTTTTTTTTGATTTTGAAGTGCAAGGGCATGTGTACCTGCACCAGCGCCAACATCAAGTATCTTTCCTTGCACTATTGACAAAGCAAATTGTTCTTTTTCGGGCATTTCTTCCCATTTTCGAAAAAGATAAGGTACTGGGATTATTTCCTTTTCGGTTAAGTTAGATTCTACTTCAATTTGATTGGTTTGATCCCCTTCTAAATAATCTTGCAACGCAGTGCCAAAAGGGTCGAAGGAGGATGACATATATAAGAGGTTCGATTTTTATGGAGTTTTAAGGCTCCATTTTAAGAAATGATAATTTAATAATGTTAATATTACCAAAAAACATTTTCAAAAAGAAGTGTATTGAACGTTTTTCATAATTAAGTTTTGAAAATTCTACCTAGCTTAATTAGAATAATCTGCTAAAATTATTTTTATGGAAAATTTAAGAACCCTGCATCTTACTCTAAAGAAAGTTTTATATATTCAAACCCCCATTGAAATAGAAGGAATTATGATAATTATGCAAAAAACTAAAAATATTTTTAAATCCCTGCTAATAGGTCTGGCGAGTTTTGTAAGTATAACTCTTTTAGCTCAAACTAACCCCACGAACAATATGAAAAAATTTGATTACAAAGAAGCATGGAATAGAGTAGCTGATTTTGAAAGTAAAGGCTTACCAGAATCAGAATTAAAAGAGGTAAATGGAATTTATCAAATTGCCAAAACAGAAAATAATACGGGGCAATTAGTAAAATCAGTAATCTATCAAATGAAGCTTACCGATTATAAAGAAGAAAATGCTTTTGTAAAAAATCTTATTAAAATTAACGAAGAAATAAAAACGGCACAATTTCCTGTAAAACCCTTGTTACACTCAATGCTCGCCGATATGTATTGGCAGTATTATCAGAACAATCGTTGGAAATATAATAACCGTACAGAAACGGTAAACTTAAAAGAAGACGATATTGAAACTTGGGGATTAGAAAAAATTGTAAAAGAAACGATCACACAGTACCAAGCTTCATTGATCGAAAAAGAAAAACTTAAATTAGAAAATATAAAAATCTACGATGATATAATAAGTAGAGGAAATGAAGAAGGTAGAGCGCTACGTCCAACGTTATATGATTTTTTAGCAAACAGAGCGATTGATTTTTACATGAGTGAAGAACCTTCTATCACCCGTCCAGCTTATTTTTTTACTTTAAATAATGTAGACTACTTAGCGGATGCAGATGCTTTTGTACAGTTGCATATTGAAACAAAAGATACGTTAGCGATGAAATTTTATGCGTTAGTGCATTTACAAGACTTGATGAAATTTCATTCAAACGATGCTAATCCTGATGCATTGGTCTACATAGATTTAAAGAGACTTAGTTTCGTAAAACAATACCTTACTGCTCCTGACAAAAATTTACTTTATCAAAAATCCTTAGAACGCCTTGAAGAAAAGTCGATGAAATTTCCTGTTTCGACTTTAGTGACTTTTGAGATTGCTAGATTATATGTTGAATATGGAAAACTCTATAATCCATTGCAGTCAGAAGAGCATAAATGGGATTTAAAAAAAGCCTATGAGATTTGTGAAAAAGCTAAGTTAAGATTTCCTAAGTCAGATGGAGCTAATAAATGTGCCAACACTCAAGATGAACTAAAGAACAAAAGTATCTCAGCAAGTGTTGAAGAAACCAATCTGCCTAGTGTTCCATTTAAAGCACTCTTAAAGTACAGTAATGTAAAAACTGTTTATTGGAGATTGATAAAAACTTCGAGAGAAGAAGTACAAGCGCAACGAAAAAAATGGGATCGTAATTATGATGTAGACAGAGAAGAGAAATTTTTGCTTTATTTTACTCCAAAAATAGCAGCTAAAAACGGTTCTTATTCTTTGCCAGACGATGGAGATTTTCAAGACCATAGTGTGGAAATAAAATTGGATGGACTTCCTATTGGGGAGTATATGATTTTATTAAGTCATAATCCAGATTTTAAAACCGAAGGGAATGGTTTAGCCTATTCATTCACCTCTATAACAACGATTAGTTATATTCATAGAAATACTGCCGATGGAGGTACTGAATTCTATTTATTGAATAGAGAAACTGGCGAACCTATTTTAGGAGTTAACGCAGCTATTTATTTCCAAGAATATAATTACAAAAAAAGTGTTTATGAAAACATCCCTGGTGGTTCTTTTCAATCCAATAATGAAGGATATATTAAAGTACCCTACCAGTTTGAGAAAAAAACAAATTATACCAGAAATTTCATGGTTAATTTTTCTTTGGGATTAGACAAGTTTAGTACTTCTTCTATCGATTCTTATCAAGGTGATGGATCTTTCTACCAGTCTATACATTCCGAAGCTCCAACTCGAACGCAGGTAATTTTTTTTATGGATCGTGCTATTTATCGCCCTGGACAAACTATTTATTTTAAAGGACTGGTTATAAATACAGATCATAAAAAATCTTCTATCGTTTCGAAATACCCTGTCACCGTTACGTTGTACGATGTAAATCGTCAAAAAGTAGCAGATCTGAATTTAGTTTCCAATGAATTCGGTTCTTTCAACGGTACATTTATAGCGCCCACTAAAGGTCTTATGGGACAAATGCGATTGGAATCTTATTATGGTTCTGTTGCATTTTCTGTCGAAGAATATAAAAGACCAAAATTTGAAGTAACCTTTGAACCCGTAAAAGGGACTTTCCGCCTCAACGATAAGATCACAGCAGAAGGAGTTGCGAAAGCCTATTCTGGTGCTGGTATAGACAATGCTAAAGTACAGTATCGCGTAGTACGAAAAGCTCGTTATCCCTATTGGTGGTGGTGTCGCTGGGGATATTATCCTTCCTCACCAGAAATTGAAATTATTAACGGGATAACTAAAACGGATGGAGAAGGGAAATTTAAAGTAGATTTTAACGCGATTCCTGATCCACTAATCGATAAAAGTTCTGAGCCTATTTTTACGTATACGATCTATGCAGACGTGACCGATATTAACGGTGAAACACATAGTAAGACAACGTATATTTCTGTTGGCTATAAAGCCTTACAAGTAAGTGTGGCCGTGGTTGATATGGATAAAGAAGACGAGGATTCTTGGAAAAAAGAATACAAAATAAATACAACTAATCTTGCAGGTGAGTTTGAACCTGCTAAAGGACAAATTAGTATTTATAGTCTTCAACAACCTGAAAAAATTTATCGTGATCGCATGTGGAGTAGGCCTGATAGACAACTCATGACAAAGGAAGAATTCAGAAAAATTTTCCCACTAGATGAATACGAAGAAGAAAATAATTATCTAAAATGGGTGAGAAATAAAGAAGTACTAAAAATAGAGTTTGATACCGAAAAGAAGAAAACAATCTCTTTAGAAAGTCTTAAAAATAAACCTTCAGGGAAATATGTAGTAGAAATTATTTCTAAAGATAAATATGGTCAAGACGTTAAAGAAATAACTTATTTTACGGTCTATTCTGTAAAAGATAAAAAGTTAGCGATACCTTCAATAAACAATCTCGAGGGATTGAATATGGTTGTAGAACCTGGTGATAAAGCTGTTCTATTAGCGGGTACTTCTGCTGATAAAATAAAAGTACTCTACGAAATAGAAAGAGATCACGCCATCATATACAAAGAATGGATGGTTTTGAAAGAAGAGCAAAAACTTTTGGAAATTTCCATTAAAGAAGAATACAGGGGAAATATTGCAGTACATTATACTTTTGTACTCAACAATCGTCTCTATCATGAAAGTGAAGTGGTGACGGTACCCTACACGAATAAAGAATTGGATATTACGTTTGAAACGTTCCGTGATAAATTACAACCGGGTGAGAACGAAGAATGGAGAATAAAAATTTCGGGTAAAAAATCAGACCAGGTGGCCGCTGAAATGGTGGCAACATTATACGATGCTTCTCTAGATGTATTTCGCCCTCACTCATGGTATGCTAATTTTAATTCGTATATGTATGCTACTCTAAATTGGAGCAGTACCAATGGATTTGATGAAAGTGCTTTTAAATTATTCACAAAAAACTGGAACGATCATCCAGGGCACTATTATTCGGATCCTTATTATGATCATCTCGAATGGTTTGGCTATTCGTTTTATGAATATTATCATAGGAATCGTTATTATGGAGGAGCTATGGAGGATTCTGAGTTAGATATGAGCATGACAAAAGATAGTCCTTCGAGAAGTGGTAAAGCAAAAAAAATGAGCGCTCCTTCTCCTGTTATGAAAAGTGAAATGGCAAAAGAACAAGCAGAGGAAAAAGCAGATACAACAAGTTCAGAAGGAGATTTAAAGATAGGCGGAGCAAAAAAAGAAGACAAGAAAAAAGAAGAAGATTTTACAGATGTAAAAGTGAGAAGTAATTTTAATGAAACAGCGTTCTTTTATCCTGATCTTCAAACAAATTCTAAAGGAGAACTACTTATTAAATTTACCATTCCAGAAGCTCTAACACGCTGGAAGATGCTTGGTTTCGCACATACGCAAGATCTTAAATCGGGTTTGGTAACGAAAGAATTGGTTACTCAAAAAGAATTAATGGTCGTTCCGAACCAACCAAGATTTTTCCGTGAAAACGATAAAATGATTTTCTCTGTGAAAATTACTAGTCTTTCTGATAAAGAACTTTCAGGACAAGCTCGTTTGGAATTTTTTGATGCATTGACCATGATGCCAATGAATGATAAGATGAAGAATAAAAATGCTTCACAATCTTTCTCTGTAAAAGCTGGTTTGAGCAATAACTTAGAATGGAGCATTGAAATTCCTGAAGGCGCACAAGCCATATTGTATAGAGTGGTTGCAAAAGCAGGTTCTTTCTCTGATGGAGAAGAAATGGTATTGCCAGTGGTTACAAACAGTATGCTGGTAACGGAAACATTACCTTTGCCTATTCGAGGAAATCAAACTAAAAATTTCAAGTTCGAGAAATTGGCAAACAATAAATCAACAACTCTACGCAATCATCGTTATACCTTAGAGTTTACGTCAAATCCTGCTTGGTATGCTATACAGGCTTTACCCTATTTGATGGAGTATCCATACGAATGTGTAGAGCAAAGTTTTAGTCGTTATTATGCTAACAGCATTGCGTCTAATATTGCAAACTCTAGTCCAAGGATCAAACAAGTATTTGATACATGGAAAACTATACAACCAGATGCATTGTTATCAAACCTTGAAAAAAATCAAGAATTGAAAACGGCACTGTTAGAAGAAACCCCATGGGTATTGCAAGCCAAAGACGAAAGTCAACGCAAACGTTCCGTAGCCTTGTTGTTTGATTTAAACAGAATGGCAAATGAAATGGACAGAGCACTTACCAAAGTATTGAAAGCACAAAAATCAAGTGGAGGTTTTACATGGTTTCCTGGTTTTCCTGAAGACCGTTATATGACGCAACATATTGTAGCTGGAATGGGACACTTAGATGTATTAGGTGTGAAAGCTGTTCGTGCCGACAATGCTACTTGGAATATGGTAAATAATGCACTACGCTACATAGACCGTGAAATGGACGATGATTACGATCGTTTGAAAGCAGAAGCCAAAAAAGGACATATCAAACTAAGTGATAATAATCTTGGGTATTTAAACATTCATTATTTATACCTACGTAGTTATTTCAAGGATGTTCCTGTTAAATCAGAACACAAAGAAGCGTTTGATTATTTCTTTGGTCAGGCAAAACGTTATTGGTTAGAAAATGGAATCTATATGCAAGGGATGCTTTGTCTATCCTTGAATCGTTTTGGAGAGACCACCGTACCAATTGCAATGATAAAGTCCTTTAAAGAACGTGCTTTGAACTCAGAAGAGATGGGCATGTATTGGAAGTACGACCGAGGTTACTATTGGTACCAAGCACCAATTGAAACACAAGCTTTAATGATCGAAGTATTTGATGAAGTAGCGAAAGATCAGAAAAGTGTAGACGATTTGAAAGTTTGGTTACTAAAACAAAAACAAACTACGGATTGGAAAACAACAAGAGCTACTGTAGAAGCTTGTTATGCTTTACTTCGCAGAGGTTCTGATTTTCTTGCTTCTTCTCAGTTGGTTGAAATAAAAGTAGGTGATGAAATAATTGATCCTACAAAAAGACCCGATGTAAAAGTGGAAGCGGGTACAGGCTATTTTAAAACAGCTTGGACAGGAAATGAGATTACTTCCAATATGGGAAATGTAACCGTAACCAAGAAAGATGATGGTGTTGCCTGGGGAGCACTCTACTGGCAGTACTTTGAACAATTGGATAAAATTACTCCTGCAGAAACACCGTTGAAAATAAACAAAAAATTATTCCTTCAACAAAATACCGACCGTGGACCAGTGATTACGCCAATTACAGAATCTACTGGATTGAACGTTGGTGATTTGATAAAAGTTAGAATTGAAATTAGGGTAGATAGAAACATGGAGTACGTACATTTAAAAGATATGCGCGCTGCAGCCTTAGAACCTGTTACCACACTATCGACCTATCGTTACCAAGACGGACTTTATTATTATGAAAGCCCACGTGATCTTGCGATGAATTTCTTTATCGGATTTTTACCAAAAGGAACCTATGTATTTGAGTATCCTCTAAGAGTTTCTCAAAAAGGAGATTTCTCTAATGGAATTACTACAATGCAATGTATGTACGCACCAGAGTTCTCTAGTCATTCGGAGGGAATTAGAGTTAAGGTGAAGTAGATTTTCATGATGTAATTTAATTTATGATTTACCTAGTTATCGCAAGTCAATTGATTTGTGATAGGTAGGTAAATTGATTTTGAGTTATTGTACTTTATTTTATTAGCAGTGTAAAATAAATAGCCAAATAAGTTAATATACATATTGTTTAAAGAATTATTAAAGTATGCAAGGCAGCTGGACAGGAACTTATAGATATATAAAACATCCAAATCCAGAACGGATTAAAAATGGAACTAAATTCAAACTTGAAATTTTTGAATACGACGGTGTCAATTTTAAGGGAATAGTTATTGACGATATTGAGAGTGGAGGATTGAGTGGAGAAGGTACTATTGAAGGTATGATTAAAAATGGAAAAATAGAATTTGTTAAACAAATGCCTGTAAAAACATTAGTAACTCCAAAAGGAATTAGAATAGAAGTTTTAAAAAAGCATAAGCCAATTTATTATACTGGTATTTTTAAAGACGATGCTTTCCAAGGAGAGTGGAAAATTAAAGGAGGACTAATGATTAGTAAATATTTTTTTGGCTTTGGAATGGGTACGAAAGGGACATGGGAAATAAAAAAAACTATTTAGAATGAATTTTTGTTAATTTCATTGATATCAAGTTTATTAAGACTAGCTAAAACACGATGAGACATATAAATGACTATTTTAAAAATATAAATAACGATAAAACGGAAACGTTGATTGAGTTCGCATATAAAAATGTTTTTAGAACTGATTTTACATTGCCAGGTTTTGTAGTATTTGATTTTGGAACTGATAGTACTTCTGAAAAGTTAAGAACATTAATGGTCGAACTAAAAAATGGATTAAGTACTCGATTAACCAATGATAGGAATTTGAAATTAAATTATCAATGGCTAGGACGTTTTGATCAACAAGAGTCTACAAAATTTCATAGAGACAATGCAGCAGATCAATCTTTTTTAATGCTAGGCTATGAACCTACTAAGATTAAAAGTAGATTATTGCTTGCAGATTTTATGCAGTATGCAGCTTCGATAAATATTAGTCAAGAAGAATATTTTGAAAAATATAATCCAATTTTTATGGATGGAGAAAGACTTATTCAACCTTATATAACTGAAGTTGAAAATTTTGATGAATCTACTTTTAAGATTGTTTTGATAAATAATAGTTGTTCTTCAGATACATTAGGGGTTTTGCATAATGCAATTATCGTTAATAAAAATAAAACATTTGAAAGGGTGATAAATTCAATGATGATTTGTTCAGCTAGACTTACTGAAAATGATTTATATTCCATAGAACAGCAAATGGATTTTATGACTACAAATTTTATTAGTAAAAAATAATTATAGAGAGTTTTATTTAAAGGATCGGTGTTTAGTCTTATATAAGTTTAGAGTTTAGTTATCCTTTCCTAGTTTGGAGAAAACAAATAACCAAACTTTGTTCTGTTGCATACTGAATAAATAACTCTTTATAGAAACAATACTTTTTATCCCAACCAATTGATTTTCTTTTAAATATATTACCAAATAAAAAACACCTCCAACTATTTGCGTAACCGATTTATTACACATATATTTGTAACCAATCGGTTACTTAATAAAAGAAAGAAATGAGAAGAGACGTTTTTCAAGCAATAGCAGATCCTACACGTAGGTCTATATTAGCTTTGCTAGCACTACAAACGTTAACATTAAATGCTGTAGCAGAAAATTATGAGATAAGCCGGCCTGCTATTTCAAAACATATCAAAATATTAACAGAGTGCGGACTCGTTACGATAAAGGAACAAGGAAGGGAAAGATATTGTGAAGCTAAACTGGATAAACTTAAGGAGGTGGCAGAATGGGTGCAACAATACAAGCAATTCTGGGAAATAAAATTAGATGCATTAGAAATTTATTTAAATAAAATTCAAAAAGAAAAAAATAAAAACAAAAAGAAATAAGCACCATGAATAAAAATGAACTGATAATTAAAAGGGTGATGGATGCACCTAAACAATTAGTGTTTGAAGCCTTCACTCAGGTTGAACACCTTGCACACTGGTGGGGCCCAGCAGGTTTTGTTATCGACGTTATAAGCTTTGATCTTAGCGTAAATGGAAAATTTCATTACGGAATGAAATCACCAGATGGAAATCAGATGTATGGTCTTTTTAAATATGTAGAAATTAATAGCCCTGATAAATTGGTATTTAATAGCTCATTTGCTGACAAAGATGGTAATCTTATAAAACCTCCTTTTTTAGATTCCTTTCCTTTGGAAATTCAGAATACTTGGATTTTTGCAGAAGAAGATGGCAAAACTACTATTACACTTACAGGTGTTCCATTGGCTACAAATGAAATGGAATTCAATGCATTCAAAGGAATGCACGACAATATGAACAAAGGATTTAATGGAACCTTTGATCAATTGGAAAATTATATCAGTGCTAAATTTAAACTACGTAATCAACTAAAGAAAAATAATAGGGCAAGAGTATGTACCTATCTTAATTTCCCTGGGAATACAGAGGAAGCATTCAATTTTTATAAATCAGTTTTTGGTGGCGACTTCCAAGGCCAAGGTTTTCAACGTTTCGGAGATATACCTGCGCAGGAAGGTATGCCTCCTATGTCGGATGCTGATAAAAAACTGATCTTACACGTAGAGATTGAAATTCTGGGCGGACACATGTTAATGGCTACAGACGCTCCAGAAAGTATGGGCTTCAAAGTAGAGATCGGCAATAATATGCACATAAGTTTAGAGCCTGAAACCAAAGTCGAAACAAAAAAAATATTTGATGCTTTATCAAAAGGTGGTAAAGTATCGATGGATTTACAAGACATGTTCTGGGGTGCATATTTTGGAAGCTGCACAGATAAATATGGTATCAACTGGATGTTTAATTGTTTAGCTAAAGAATAAAAAAATGGGAAAGGAGGACAATAGTTTTACACTTAAAAGAACGTACAAGGCTCCTATACAATTGGTATGGGAAGCGATCACAGACAAAGAACGTTTAAAAGAATGGTACTTTGATTTCGGTAAAGAATGGAATTTAGCTGTTGGCTATAAATTTGAATGGTCTGCAGGTCCACCTGATGGTGAGAAGTGGCTGCACAGAGGCGAAATATTTGAAGTTGTAAAAAATAAAAAACTTTCACACACTTGGGAATATCCCGGATATTCAGGTAGTTCTGTTCTTACCTGGGAATTAGTTAAGTTAGATGAGTACAACACAGAGATTGTATTAACACACTTCTTTAAAATTCCTTTTGATCCTACTGTTGAAGCATTGCGTAAAGAAAATTTTGTAGAAGGTTGGAACCAACTATTGAATACTGGATTGGTAGAATATTTGGAGAAAATTAAATAAACAATAAACCCTAATTAATACTAAAATGAAATCAACAAAAATTATCTTTTGGGCAACTACTAGTGTCCTCGTTTTATTTCAAGGCTTTATGCCAATTTTTACCTATAAAATGCCTGAAGCTGCTGCGGGAATGCGTGTTCTGGGATATCCCGCTTATTTTGATTTGATGCTAGCCATCTTTAAATTAATTGGCGGAATTGCATTGATCGTTCCTCAAGTGCCAGCAAGAATTAAAGAATGGGCTTATGCCGGTTTTGGACTTGATTTTATCGCAGCCTTTGTAAGTATTGCAGCAGTAATGGGTTTCAACTCAGGACTATTATTTCCAACAATAGCTTCTTTGTTTTTAGTAGTTTCCTATTGGAGCTATCATAAATTAAAAGATACAAAAGTTATTATTTAGTGCGCTTGAAGTATGACAAAATGTTCAGGAAGTAGAGTGGTAAAAATACCATCTAGTTACTTCTTGAACATTTCTACGTATAAAATGAATTTTTGATTTTACTTAATGATTAGTGTTTCATCAAGCATTAAACTAATAACTAACATTACCGACTCTTATAGCCAGCTCCTCGTTCTTCGGGTATAAAGCTAAGTTCTTGAAATAGGGTAGGAGAGCCATGCAACCATTTTTTGTTTTCTATTGTCTTAAGCCACATTGTTTTTATTTCATAGTTCGCTTCTACTCTAGTATCTCCCCAATAACCTTCTTTGTATGGAGCGCCCCACATAGGTTGTGCATCCCAATTGGCATTGATGTACGCTACAGATTTTATTACGTCTTTGTTTTTTTCTATGTAGTTAAAAAAAGGAACAAACCATTCATTCCAAATTTCTGCGGCTGTTTTCTTTTTAGTTCCCGCTCCTGAAGGTCCGTCTAAAATTCCGACAATATTTCTTTTTGTTAAATTTGCAATATCATACCCCTGAGGTGCCGACTCACTTACCATTACAGGTTTGTTATGGGCTCTGGCGAAGTTTAAAAGTTCGTCAGTTAATTCTGTTTGTTTTGCAGAAGAAAGAAACCAAGAATAGCCTACCCAATCTACGTATTCATCGCCAGGATACCAGTCATTAATATCTTCATGTTTTCCTTCAATGATATCGTCTACAGGAGATGTACAAGCTTGCCATACTAGTGCACAGTTTTTCACTTGAAGAGAATCAAAAATATTTGAGATGCGTTGAAATGCTTTTTTATAATCTGTTGGATCGTAGTGATTCCAATTTCCATCAAACTCATAGCCAATACGAAGGAATACTGGGCGATTTATATCTTTGATCCATTTACCAATAATTTTGATCTGTATATCAAGTTTCCCCTCTGCTACATTCTTTTCTTGGTTTACCATATACAATCCAATTGCAAGCGTTGATTGTGTATAAGCAGGATTGGCAACAATGCACTGTGCACAGATGTCGCCTGAGCCGTAGTTGGTTTTCGAACTCAATCCCCCAAGAGAAGGTAAACTTGTATACGTAGTAACCCCCCCAGGTTTTATGGATATGTTATTTGTGTAGCCATTGTTATTAGGCGTTTCAAAACCACCTATAGCACCCATGTCTTGCCCTATGATTAAAAGTACTTTTCCTAAAGCAGGTTCGAATAGAGCTTTTTGTTGTGCATAGATGTCATTATTAGAGCATGATAGTAGTAGGACGCATATAAAGAATATTCGGTGTGGTAGTTTCATGTTAGAAGTAGTTTACAAAGCTTATTTTTCAAAATCACTAAGTTTAAATAGTTATTTAATGAATTTAGCTATTAATGGCGAAAGAGAAAAGAAAGTAAGTGTAAAAAATACAAAAACTTTAAAATGTTTTTAAAAAAAATATTTTTTTGACCTAATTATTGAATATAATTATCTGTTAATAAAGTATTTATATGTAATAAAGGGATAAATTATATTTTCACACATTGCCCATCATAAGCAATACGAACATTCGAAGGCAAAGATCCTTCCACATGTCCATGTTTTCCCATTTGATGACTTAGGTGTGTTAAAAATGCTTTTTCAGGCTGTATTTTTTCTATGATCTCAAGAGCTTGTTGTAGCGAAAAATGTGAAATATGTTCTGTTTTTCTAAGTGCATTCAGAACTAGTACTTTTGTCCCCTTTATTTTAGAAAGTTCTTCGTCCGAAATAAAATTTGCGTCTGTTATATAGGTGAAGTCTTGAATACGAAAACCAAACACAGGAAGTTTGTAATGCATTACTTCAATTGGTGTAATTTTAATTCCTTCAACATCAAACGGTGTATTTTCAATTTCATTAAGATCTATCAGTGGAACTCCTGGATATTTATTTTCAGTAAAGGCGTAAGAAAATTCTTTTTTGAGTGTCTCTAATACTCGTTTGTGTCCATACACTTGCATACTTTTTGCACCTTCTTTGTAATTGAAACCTCGCACATCGTCAAGACCAGCAGTATGGTCTTTGTGTTCATGGGTAAAAATAAGTGCATCTAGAGAAGTTATTCTTTCACGAAGAATTTGTTGGCGGAAATCTGGGCCTGAATCAAAAACAAAACTTTTCCCATCAACGTTAATATGTAGAGAAGTACGCAATCTTTTATCTCTAAAATCAAGAGAGGTGCATACTTCGCAAACGCAACCAAATACAGGGATTCCCTGTGAAGTCCCTGTTCCTAAAAATGTTACAATCAAAGCGTAAGCTCGGTTTGGGTAAGTTCCAGATAGAGTTTTCTGTTTTTCTCTTTTAGTGACTCAGGATTTATTTCTATCTGACGTAATATTTCAATCAGTGCATTTATTTTTCCTTCAACAGTAAAATACTTGTTGACAACCGCCACATTGTTTTCTTTTAAAATACAATATCCTGCATGAAAACTTCCTTTTTCATATCTCAAAATATAAGAAGATTCAGCAAAGATGTCTTCAAGTTTATTCAGAAATTGTTGTGTGTATTTGATCTGCATAATTGAAATAGCTACTACTTATTTTGTTTCAGTCAATCGTTTTACGGTATCAACAAGTTTGTCGAAATCCAATGGTTTGGCAAGAAAATCGTTAAAACCTGCGCTAGAAAAATCTTCTTCAGAATAATTTTTTGCATTACCAGTAATCGCAACAACGGGTATCATTGATTTTGTCTTGTCTGTCATGGAACGAATTTCTCTGATGCAAGCCATACCATCCATCTGAGGCATATTGATGTCCATAAGAATAAGATCAAATGATTCAGTTTCCATTGATTTCAAAACTTCTTTACCATTTTTAACACTCTTAATGTCGAAATTTTGAAATTGAAGTATTTTTTTAGTTAGGTTTTGTATCACTGAGCTGTCCTCAGCCACTAAAACTTTTTTCATAAGTCAGGTTATTTAGTATTGGGTAGTAATAGGTTTTAAATTGATTAAATGCTTCGTACAAAACATTAATATCTTCTGTAATATGTTCAAAATTACTTTGTTTAATATTACCCTCAATCAACTTTGCTTGTGATTCCATTTTGTTTATTCCCAACGTTCCTGCAGTACCTTTGATGGTATGCATATGGGATTGAATATTTTTAAAATCACCGAAACTAAACATGTTTTTACATTCATCCAGTTGAGTAGTCGTTTCTACTTCAAATTCTTTATAAATGTTTATAAGGGTTTCTTTGTCTACAAAACCCATCATACTTTTTAATACTTCTTCACTTATGATGGAATTTCGCTGAATTACAGTCTGATCCTTATTAGTACTAATGTAGCCACTTTTCTCATTTAAATTCAGCTTTTCAGCTATCTTATTTATCAACACATCTGATTTTATGGGTTTTGCGATATAATCATCCATGCCCGCAGCTAGAAATTTTTCACGATCTTCTTCCATTGCATAGGCTGTCATGGCAATTATAGGAGGGAGGTCAACAATTCCTAGTTTCTTAATTTCTCGTGTTGCAGTAGTACCATCCATTTGTGGCATTTGAATGTCCATTAGAATCAAGTCGTATAGATTGTTTTTTACTTTTTCAATCGCCTCAAGCCCATTACTGGCAGTCTCTACGATACATCCAGCCTTCTTTAATATTTCAGTAGCGACCATTTGATTTACGTGGTTGTCGTCTACTACTAATATTTTTGGAGTTGAATCTTTAAAACGATCGGTTATTGGAATTGTTTCTTCTGTATTATTTTTTTCTTCTGTTCCTCTTTTGCTTTCTTGTGCCTCAAACGTAAACCAAAAGGTACTTCCTTCATTAACGGTAGTGCGAACACCAATGTCACCGTTCATCATTTTACAAAGTTCTTTAGAAATAGCTAAGCCAAGCCCTGTGCCAGCGTATGATTTGGTAGAAGAATTATCTACTTGACTAAAATAATTAAAGAGCTTTTGAAGATTATCTTCAGAAATTCCAATACCTGTATCAGAAATTTCTACCCTTATCTTATTAACATTTTCTTTTTTATTTTCTAACGTAACGTTGATGGATACACTACCTTTTTCTGTAAATTTTATTGAATTAGAAGTTAGATTAGACAGTATTTGCAGTAACCTAGTTTCGTCGGCCAATAGATATTTCGGCACGTTACTAGCTATAGAATAATAAAGCTCCATGCCTTTTAAATGTGCCTGTTGATAGAAAAGAGAATGTAGTTTTTCTACTGTACTCTCCAGACTAATTGAAGTGAGTCGCAATTGCATTTTACCCGCCTCCATTTTAGAAAGATCCAAAATATCGTTGAGAATTCTTAATAGTGTTTCAGAAGACTTCTTTATTGTTAGGACATATTTGTGTTGTTCTTTGTTTAAGGGACTTTCAATCAATAAATCGATCATCCCTATTACGCCATTCATAGGAGTCCTTATTTCGTGACTCATATTGGCGAGAAAACTTTCTTTTACTTTAAGTGATTTTTCAGCAATTTCTTTCGCCTTTAATAATTGTTCTGTAGCTTTCTTTAAAAAAGTAATATCACGGGCTACTCCTTCAATAGCAACAGGTTTTCGATCTTTATTGTAAATGAAACGAATATTGGAAATGGCTTGGATAACTGATCCATCGTTAAGTAAGAGTTTACTTTCGTAATTTTTTATAGAACCATGCATCAACAAACGTCTGATAATATTAAAATGTTTGTCTGTCCCTACGTAAAAATCTGTAATATTTTTACCAATAACTTCTTCTAGTGTAAATCCACTAATGTCGCATCCTGAAGGACTCATCATGGTAATTTTACCATAGATATCCGTTCTGTAATAAATATCTTGAAAGGATTCAAAAATATTTCTAAATTTTTCTTCACTTTCTTGAAGCGATAAGTCCGATTGTTTTTTCTCAGTTATATCATGAGAAATACCTGAAACTTCTTCAATTCTTCCATCGGGTAAGAAAATAGGATTTAGATAAGTCTCTCTCCATATTTCTTTCCCATTTTTTTTGCTACCTCTGGTTTCGTAATGTTGTGCTTTACCTTCAAAGGCTTCTTTATAATAATGATTTACTGAATCGTGATAATCATTATCAGAAAGCATTAAAATCTTAGGGTTTTCTGTTGTGAAATCTTGTTCAGGATAAATATGATATTTATTATAAATTGCTTCTGCGTAATTGTGGTTAAAAGAGGTAAGTCCTCTTGAGCGGTTTACTGACCATATCAAGTGCGAACTACTTTCAAAAATTGCATTAAGACGAGCGGTTTGAGCGATGATTTTCTCTTCGTTTCTTTTTCGTTCAATTACTAATGCAATTTGACCCGAGATAAAATCCAGTAACTCTAAATGTCTCTTTTTATATTTATTTCTATCACTATGGCTTTTTACGGCAATAACTCCGATTGTTCTATTCTCAAGCTTTAAAGGTACCCCTAACCAAATTTTAGGCGCAGGTCCTAGGAGCTCAACCGTTTTTTCTTTTGCCAACAATAAAATATCTTCTTCATACAGGAAGGTAGGGTTTTCGCTAAACAGAGAGTATTCGGTTAACGCTTTCGATATTGGTCTAGAGAAAGTGGTATTCTTTTCGCCTTGTATTTCGTCAACATAATAAGGGAAATTTAGCATGTTTTTATCCTTATCGTACAGCGCTACATGGAAGTTATTCACCGCTATCAATTCTTTTAATTCCATGTGAATATTATAGAGCAATTCCTCAAGATTATCAGACTCAATAGCAAGAGTAGAAATTTTGTAATAAAGTTTTTGAGCTCTTTCCGAACGCATATGTTCAGTATTGTCATGAAAAATTGCTCTGAAAACGATCGGTATATCTTTGTCGTAGCGAACGTTTACACTGGCTATTACATTTATATTTCTTCCTGTTTTAGTAGTTAAAACGGTTTCGAATTTATCGTCTTTTTTACCTTCTAGAATATTGTTTAAGTGATCTAACGTATCTTCCAGATGGTCGGGGTGGATGATATCTCTGAAATAAAGTTGAGGAATTTCTTCATCCGTATATTGAAAAATTTCTCTCCAGGCTTTGTTGACTAATTGTATATTGCCATTCAATGAAAAAAGTTGAATCAAGTCATTCGCATTTTCAAAAAGATCTTTAAGGCGTTCATCTCCTTCTTTAAGCGCTTTTATTTTTTTCTTTTTTTCAGTAATGTCTTCGCCAATAAGTGTTGTGCCCGCAATATTTCCTTGGGAGTTGTTTTGGTAAACAATATTAAATCTTAGACTTTTTATGGTTCCATCTGAGGTTCTGATCTTCCTTTTAATTCTATTGATCAAGTTACCCTGCTGGATAAGTTCTTGGAGTTCTCTATTGTCTTCTTCTACTTCTTCATCTATAGAAAGAAGTGTCCGCCAATCTTTACCTATTATTTCTTCTTTTTCCCAACCCGTAAATTCGAGAAAGGTATCGTTACAAAAAGTGATTTTATCTTCTTCGTTAATAGAAATGGCAAAGGCTCCAATTTGACCTAAAGCCTGCTGAAGTCTTTTTCCAGATTCTTGAAGAATAAGATCTTTCGTTCGTTGCTGATTTTCTAGGTCTTCAACTTTCAGTTTAAGAAAATTGATTTCATCCAGATAGTGTTGTTGGTGATTATTATTTTCTGGGTTCACTTGCTTCTTCACTTTACGTATCTAAACAAATATAATCAATAAAAGAGGCATTATCAAGAGAATAGATGGAAGAAATGTATGGGAATTAAAGTCAAAAAACGGCTAATTATACTCTATAAATGTTATAGATTTCGAGGTTAAATCAAATACTTTTCCTGAATTATACAATTACATTTGCTACACAATCGTTTTTGACTTAAATTTAGCATTATTTGTTACCTAAATTACTCAATGCAAGTACCCCATCTAATAGATCTTCAAAAAATAGGAGAAGAGGAAATAGGATATATTTCCGTAGCACAAGCTTTTTCGAATGTTCCGTTTGAAATTAAACGAGTTTACTGGACATACAATACTCCTGATTCTGTTGAAAGAGGAAATCATGCACATAAAAATTCACTTCAATTGCTAGTATGTTTGTCTGGTAAAATGAAAGTAAGTCTTGAAAGCAGAGAAGGTAAAATTTATGAATTTATTTTAGATGATCCCAATAAAGGATTATTTATGCCTCATTACTATTGGAGAAAACTTAAATTTTACAATAAAAGTATTAGCATCTGTTTGTCATCTCTGGATTTTGATGAAGATGATTATATAAGAGATTATCAAAATTTTTTAAATTCTTAATTCTATAATTCAAGTTATATTCTAGGATTTTTGAAGATTGAAAATGAAGCAACTATTTATATTCGGTAACGGTAAATGAAAGGTAAACCTTATGTGTTGTTTTTACCAAAATGGTATCCTTGTCGCAACGATCCATTGAACGGCATATTTGTAAAAAGACATGGTAAAGCAATTACAGAATATCTTGATGTTGTTATTTTGTATGTTATTGTCGACGCTCACCTTAAAAATACGCTGTACGAAAGGTTAGAGACGATAGAGGATGGAATGTTAACGCTACGGTATTATTTTAAAAAAACTATCACTGGGTTTTCTGTATTTGATAAAATTATAAAATTATTTTTATATACTTGGTGCTCTATTCTAGGCTACAGAAGAGTTTGTCAAATTAAAGGAGGAAAGCCTTTGTTAACACATGTTCATGTTTTTTTAAGACCAGCCATCATCGCCTATTATATTAAATGTTTGTATGGTGTTAAATTCATCGTTACGGAACATTGGACTGGTTATTTATCTGCCAGAAATGCCTATCATGGCGTAGTGAGAAAATTGGTTACTTCGTTTATTGCGAAAAGGGCTTCTGCCATAGTACCTGTATCTGAAGCATTGAAGAATGCGATGGAGAAACATGGCATTAAAAGTAATTACGTTATTGTTCCTAATGTTGTAGATACGGATAAATTTGATCGTATAACTGTAATGAATAATAATGTTGCGAGAATACTTTTTGTAGGAAGTATTATAGACGAACATAAAAATGTTTCTGGAATGCTCAACGTAATGATGCAATTGCGAAAAAAAAGAACTGATTTTAAGTTTATAATTATTGGAACTGGTATAGATGAACAAAAGATACTAAATACTATTGAATCTAATAATTTAAAAACATATGTTGAGTTTTTGGGCTATATCCCAAACAACGATCTTCCAGTTCATTATTCAAATGGAAGTTTTATGATTATGTTTAGTCAATTCGAAATTCAACCTACGGTTTTATTAGAAGCCATGTCTTGTGGATTGCCTGTTATAGCACCTGATGTTGGAGGGATTTCTGAAATTATAAATAATAAAAATGGGTTTCTTATAAAACCCAATGATACTAAAGATCTTGAAGAGAAACTTAGTATGATGTTGGATAATTATAAAACTTATGATACCATTCAAATAAGAACTACTATTATAAATAGATTTTCTAATAAACAGGTTGGGAAGGCTTTTTATGATTTATATTCGGAAGTAAACAAAATAAAATAAAAACATCGTTACTAGTTGCAGTCTCGAAAGAATAGTGAACGAGTCAATTAATGATTAACTATATAAAGCATAAAGATATTGACCGCATCAAATGGGATGCACTTATTGATAGAGCGCTCAATAAGAATATCTATGTCTATACGTGGTACTTAGATTTAGTATGTGCTGGGTGGGATGCTATGATCGAAGACGATTATGTTTCTGTAATGCCCGTAACCAAAGGACGGAAATTTTTTTTTAATTATGTTTACCAACCTATGTTTACCCAGCAGTTGGGAGTTTTTTCGGATAAAGTAATTACACAGTCTTTAGTAGATTCTTTTCTTAAATTGCTGATTAAAAAATTCAATTATATAGAATTAAATCTCAATTATTCGAATATTTATGTATACGAAGGGTTCACTTATAAAGAAATGATTAATTATGAAATTGATCTTAATAAATCATTTTTAGAAATTAAGAAAGGCTATAAATTGGATAATAGATGGCAAGTTAAAAAATCTCATCTGAATAACTTATCTATAGAAAAAACTAAGGAAGTGCTTCCTACGATAGTTATGTTTCAAAAAAACAAAGGACATATTTATACCAATATTAAACAAAAAAATTACGACACATTACAAAAGCTTACCAGTTCGTTGATTCAACAAAACAAAGCAGAAGTATGGCATGTTATTGATGAGAAAGGAACTGTATTAGTTGGAGCTTTTTTCTTTATATTCCAAGACAGAATCGTATTTTCGTTTTCCGGACGAACCGAAGAAGCAAGAGACAAAAAAGCTATGTATTTTTTATGTGATAACGTATTAGAAGAATATTCAGGTAAAAATATACTATTTGATTTTGCAGGATCTAATGATCCTGGTGTAGGGAATTTTTATAAAAGTTTTGGTGCTGAAGAAAAAAAATATTTACGTATAACAAGAAATAATTTACCCTTTTACATCAAATGGCTAAAAAGATAATCGTATCAGTGACTACCGATTTGGTGACGGATCAGAGGGTGCATAAGGTCTGTAATAGTCTTCAGAATGCTGGATATGATATTTTATTACTAGGTAGAGAAAAAAGAGATTCATTCATTTTAATAAAAAAAAAGTATAAAGTACGTAG
Organism: Cytophagales bacterium; assembly: GCA_031416415.1. Lineage (GTDB taxonomy): Bacteria > Bacteroidota > Bacteroidia > Cytophagales > Cytophagaceae > JANYCO01. The sequence goes on from JANOTP010000284.1 coordinate 54,105, forward strand.
ATTTAAATTGTTTTTTGAAAAGGGTTTTTTGTTTTATTTAACCTATAATATTCGACTTTTTTTCTTTTTATTATTTTCTAGAGTAGATATTTTATTAGCCAATGATTTAGATACATTACTTCCTAATTATTTGGTTTCAAAATTAAAAGGTATTCCAATTGTTTATGATAATCATGAATATTTTACGGGTGTTCCAGAACTTACACAACGCCCATTTGTAAGGGGTATTTGGAAAAAAATCGAGGTCTTTATTTTTCCAAAATTAAAATACGTTTACACAGAAAACGAATCTAAAAGACGGTTGTATGAAGAAGAGTATAATGTACCATTGTCAGTAATAAGAAATTTACCATTGCTTAGTGTAGATAAACCAAAATTAATTAAACGACCAGAATGGATTGGTACGAGAAAAATTATTTTATACCAAGGTGCAGTGAATAAAGATAGAGGGTTAGAGGAAATGATAGAAGCAATGAGTTATTTGGATGAATTTGTTTTTTTAATTATTGGCAAAGGAGATGTTTATAATAGTGTGAAGAATAAGATTGCGGAGTTAGATTTAACGGATAGAATTTATATGTATGGAGAAATTCCATTTGAAGAATTACCAAAATATACTGCTCTTGCAGATATTGGAATATCCATTGAGAAAGATACTAATATAAGTTATCGTTATTGTTTACCTAATAAAATTTTTGATTATATTCATTCAGGTGTTCCTGTCTTAGTGAGTTCTTTATTAGAGATGAAACTCATAATCGATAAATATAATGTAGGGGCAATATTACTTTCTCACAACCCTCTAGAAATAGCAAAAATAATTAAAGAAATATTTTCAGATCAAACTAAATATAATCTTTGGAAGTCTAATCTTGCTGATGCATCAAGTAATCTTAATTGGGAGATTGAGGAGAAGAAATTATTGAAATTATACGAAAGTATTAGTAAAGAGACTATTTAAAAAGACGTAAATTCAATAAAAGAGGAGTATCGATTTTATCCAATACTCCTCTTTTTATTAAAGTAAGGTGTATTATTTTATTCAACTATTATTTTTTCAAAAACTTCTTTATTGTTTTTCAATTGAATTTTTATGAAATATATGCCAGGAAGAATTCCAGAGAGTGAAATTTCTTCAGTTGTAATCTTTTTTAGTTGATGGCCAGAAATGTCTGAGAGTTCAATAGAGGTAATTTCTGAATAGTCTATTCCTTTGATTTTAATAAAGTCATTTGCAGGCATAGGATACAATTCTGCATCTGTTCTATCTACAGCTTTATTTATGATGCCTGTGTAGGTGCAAGATGCACGTATGCCTGAAGAATAACTTCCAAAATAAGTATCGTCGTAACATCTTAATCCATCTGCTAAGTCAATATCACAAGCTAGAGACAATTTTGGTTTTAATCTAAACATATATACAGTGTCGCCAATGCCATAAATTATTTTTGAGTCAAAAGAATAATTGTCATAGTAATTTGCTATATAGGTAACATTTAGGGTTTTTAGATCAAATCCATTGATTGTTGTAGTCCCTATTGAATTTACTTTAACAGTTATAGTATCATTGTCTTCCATAGGTGTTGTAATAATTATTTCCCATGAATTATTTACTAAAGTATTGAAATTATAGAGTGTTTGAAATTCGCCTCTCTCAAAATCATAAAAATAGACAACGCTATCGTCTTCATATATATATTCGAAATTAGTTGTGCGATCAGCACAAGCGGGTGCAGAATTTCTAACTAATTTTTTACAAGTAATTGAATTTATAACAGTGTCTTCTGCAATTGTTATTTTAAAATAGTCAATGTTACCACTGAAAGCATATCGTTTTTCATAATGCCAAGTAGTACCATTATTCGATGTAAAATGTTGGCTTGACAAATTGTTGACAAGGCTAAATAGAGAAATAAAAAGTAGAATGATTTTTTTCATGTTAATAGCTTTAAAGTTGATTGATTAAAAATTTATTCAAAATAGAATTTATATACTACTAAAATGCATATATCTAACATAAAGATATAAAAAGTTTATTAATAGTTTGTTTAAATCAAAATTATAATTACTTTTATTTTGTTATTTAATTTTTAATTATCATTCAATTTTTAACCAACAAAATACAAAACATGAAAAATACAATTAAAACTATGTTCTTTAGTCTACTTTTGAGTTCAATACAAATATGTAATGGACAAAATTGGGTTAATCCCTTAGCTGGTTCATCAACTGGGTCTGGAGGTATTACAACTGCTTGGATGGGTACAAGTGCTGGCACTGCTGGACAAGGTAGTTTTTCTATTCGTACATACGGTAATGAACGCTTAAGAATTAATGAATCAAGTGTTTTTATGGGATTACTTAATCAGGGGACTTATACACCTCAAGGATATAATCTTGAAGTTTATGATGTACTGAATCCTGGTTCAATACATACAAGTGTTATTAATGGTCAACAGGCAAATCTTACTTTAATTGTTAGCACATCATTAAACGCGGGGTATTTGAATAATATATGTACTCAAGGTGATGCAATAGTTAGGGCAGATAAAAATGCTTCTGATTTAATACTTGGAGCTTCGAAATTAAATAATGGTGCGATTCGTTTTACAACTGGAGCAGTTACGGATCGTGAAAGAATGACAATTACCAATACTGGTCAAATATTAATGGGCTTTGGTGATAATCCAACCTGTGCTATGCCTGCAGGAGGTGTCTTAGGAGTGAATGGAACTATATTTGCTGCCGGACTTAAAGTGAAACTTGCTTCAACTGGAGCTTCTTGCTTTCCTGATTATGTTTTTGAAAAAGATTATAAATTGCCGTCATTGAATAAAGTTGAAGAATTTATAACAGCTAACAAACACTTAGAAGGGATTCCTTCTGCTGCTGAGGTAGACAAAGAGGGAATCGATGTAGTGGAGTTGGAGAAAAAAATGTTAGAGAAAATCGAAAATCTTTATTTATATGTTATTGATTTGAAAAAAGAGAATGAGATCTTGAAAAAAGAAATCAATATTCTTAAAACTACCATTAAATAGTTTTTTTTATTAATTATTTTTAAATTAATTATTTATGAAAATATATAAAATAATTCTATTAATGGTTTTAGTTATAGTCTCTTTTAATTATTCCTATTCGCAAGTTGATTCTCCTGATGTTATTCCAAATACAGATCCTAATTATAAAGATGGAGAGGTTCATATTTCAGTAAGCAAAGTATACCCTGGAAATTTGGTATTAAGTGCAATGACTAAATATATAAATAATACAATTCCAACTCAGATTTCAAGATTTTTAAGTAAAGATTTTGGTCAAACTTGGACGGGAACTCCTTATTTTAAAACCTCTAGTAACTATGGAGATCCAACAACGGCATTTGATGCGAAAGGTAACGCATATATTGCTACACTTAATGGTTGTGCTTCTGGTATTAATTTCCAAAAATGTAGTAATGCCAATCAAGGTAGCAGTTCGATTTGGTCGCTAGAAAAAGCTGCTATTGATGATGGATGTGGGATTAAACATCATGATAAAGAAATGATGGCCTGTGATAATATGCCACAAAGTCCATTCGCAAATAATGTATATTTTGCTTGGTGGGACTTTACTAGTAATCGAATTAATTTTAATCGTTCTATTGATGAATCTAATACTTTTTCAAATACAATAGTTCTCGGTACCTTAGGAGGATCAGGAACTAATGTTCAAACAGGACCAAATGGTGAGGTTTATGTCGTTTGGGGTGATAATTATAGGATTGGCTTTGCTAGTTCATTAAATGGGGGGAATAGTTTTTCCTATCAAACAGATAACGCATTTCCTATAAATGGAATTCAAGGTATATATTTTAATGGGCAAGGTTGTCTATCCTTTCCTTATATGGCTGTTGATAAAAGTTGTAGACCAACATCTTATCGTGGTAGAATTTATATCTCATGTGATGAAAAAACAAGTATCGATCCAGCACCTTTTAAATCTGAAATTATAGTTCGATATTCTGATGATAAAGGTATTACATGGCCATTAGCAAATAAGAAAACGGTAAGTATTCCTTCCGCACTTAATTGTTATCACCATTGTATAGCCGTTGACGATGCCACAGGAGATGTGAGTGTTATATACTATGCCATTGAAGATGCAGCATTTACTACAAATGCTTATGTAGCTTATTCTTCTGATGGAGGGGCTACTTTTAATAATATTAAAGTAAGTGATGCTTCGTTTATTACAGCAGGAGGAATAGTTCCTGGTGGTCATTATATTGGTATAACTGCTTATGGTGGTATTTCTTATCCTGCGTGGTTTGATACAAATGTTAAGAAAGTAAAAGTCTCTCCTGTGAAATTTCCTACAGCTCAATATTATCAGTCAAGTGCTAATCTAAATATAAATGGGACATTGACGTCTTCTGCAATTGCAAGTAGTGTAAATTATCAAGCTTATTATTCTATCGTAACTCCTTTAGTTGGATCCATGAACGTTCCATCAGGTGCTAAAGCGTATTTTAAAGCTGGGAATTTAATTTCGTTTAAACCTGGTTTTACAGTTGATGTTGGAGGCAATCTTGACGCAAGTATTCAAACAGGAACTCCTTGTATGAGCACAGTGAATCGTGTTGGAGATATTTCTTTTATTCCTTCATCAGATAGCGCTTACACAGAAGCTCTGGTTTATCCCAATCCATTTTTTAGAAATATATCCATAAAATATGAATTTAAAGAACGTTCAGCAGTCGATATTCAATTATACGATACAAAAGGAATGCTTGTGAAATCAGTAAAAGCCGAAGAACAAGAAATTGGAGTAAAAGAATTAACCTTTGATTTTTCTTCAATACCTAATGGTAATTACGAATATATATTAAACTTAGGAGGTATTACTAAGCGAGGGAAATTAATCAAATCCAATTTTGAAGGAGAAATGAATATGCGGATTGAGGAAGAGGAAGAAAGGAGAGAAGGTAAAGAAAAATAGAATTATTTTAAGCTTGTTGCAGGAGCTTTTATTTTTGCAACAAGCTTAAAATATATTTTTTTAAATAGTATATGGGGAACTAAGTATTAATGACGATAGCTATCTTTTTTAATTTTAGGTCTCGTTAATTATAATGAATAAGCACCGACATTATTTTCATACCTTTGATGCATTACGTTTTTTTGCATTTTTTAAAGTATTTCTTTTGCACTTACCAATATTGGCAATACCAGGCTTTAGCTATCTAAAATCAGGAGGAGGAATGGGTGTTACTTTCTTTTTTGTACTCAGTGGATTTTTAATAACCTATATTATACTTTCAGAAAAAGTGGAAACAGGTACAATAAATTTCAAGCATTTTATTCTAAGAAGAATCTTAAGAATATGGCCTTTATATTATTTAATGATACTCTTTGCATATTTGACACCTCAGATTTTAGAGTACTTATCAATCACTGGCACTACTGATGGCTATGAGCCAAATCTATTAGTTTCTCTATTTTTTCTAGAAAACTATAAAATGATTTATGAGAATGGATTTCCGAGTGTATCAACCTTAGGAGTCACTTGGTCAATATGTATTGAAGAACATTTTTATTTGGTTTGGGGAACAATACTTTTTTTTACCAATGTTCGAAAAGTGTATATTCCAATTATTATTTCAATATTAATTGCTAATGTATCACGTTATTTTTTCTATAAAAATAATTGGCTAGCTATTGATATTTTTACAACCATAGATTACTTTGCCTATGGTGCAATACCAGCGTATTTATTAGTAAATTTTAAAAATAAAACACTTGAAATTATTAATCAAATCTCAATTCACTTTAAAAGGGGAGCAATCCTAATTATTCTTATATACATACTACTTGCTCAAAATATAAACGCGCTATTTAAAACATTTATTGAGCCTACTCTTTTAGGATTATTTTTTTGCAGTATCATCATGATTGTTCTTCCAGAAAACAATCGAATAAAAATCAATCAAAAAAATATACTTAGCAAATTAGGGACTTTTACTTATGGGCTTTATTTATTGCATTCTTTAATACTAAATATTCTTCTTAAGATATTTGAGATATTAGGATTTCCCTTAATAAATTTTTGTGTCTCTAGCGTGTTTCTCCTGTTATCACTAGTTTTTACTATTGTTGCAGGAGCTTCTTCCTATTACTTAATTGAAAAGCCCTTTTTAAACATTAAAAAACATTTTCAGTAATTAGATCTCTTATAAAGTAAAAGTAATTTATGTAACCTCTCTAAAACCTCCCCCTCAAACTAACCGAAACACTTCTCCCCCCAGCACTCACACCAGAAGCAAATACTCTGTAATTCGAATTTAAAATATTTTCTATCGCTAGTTGCAAAGCAATGTATTGATTAAATTGATAAGAAGATCGGATGTTTAAAGTATACCAAGCTGGAGTTCCATTTAAAGTTGCGTAATTAATATTATCTTCTCCATTTATATTATAATCTTTTAGTCTTTTCCATCCGTTATACAACATGAAAAATTCTCCTTTGAATTTTTTAGTTTTGAAAATGAAAGACGTTCTTCCAAATACAGGCGCTATATGGTCTAGCGGATAATCTATGGTATCAGTTTTTATTCTTCCATAGGTATAATTCAGTGTTTGTCGGAAGGAAAGATATTCATTTAGTTCGGCCAAAGCTCCCGCGCTAATTCCATAGATATAAGCTTCTCCATTATTTAAACTTGTATTCACTCTACTCATTACGCCGTCGTATACAATAGAATCATTTCCGTTGTAGCTACTTTTTCCCGTAGTAATGGCGTTTTGATACCAAGTATAGTAACCTGTAGTTTCAAGTTTTATTTTTTTGTAAAATAATTTAGAAAGGCTTAGCTCTGCGTTGTAGGTATACTCTGGCTTTAACGAACTATTGGGCAAAACTACATTGCCACCTGTGGATTCAAATACTTTACTCATATCGTCAATATTAGGGGCTCTAAAAGCAGTAGAACCTAATACTGCTATTCTCCAATCGGCTCCTGGTAAATAAACCAGTCCTAAATTTCCATTGAGTGCTTGATTATTTTGTTTTACAGATTTAAATGGAAATGGAAAAAATGTAGTGTCGTTAAATTTTGAACTAAGTTCTATGTTGCTGTATCGAATTCCTTCAGTTAGTATCCATTTAGGTGTTATTTCAAAAGAATGGCTTATGTAGGCAGCCAGTGAACGCATATAAGAGCCACCATCAGGATACCTTGTATCTTGTGGCGAGGAAGTATATGTTTGGATATTTTCAACAGTAGCATTAGATTTTATAGCATTGTAATTCGCTTCTACTCCATAACGCAGTTCATGTTTTTTAATAACCTTTGTAAAGTCGGCGTTGAATGAATATACTTTGACCTGTTCAATTCTATGGTTGATGTTATTGTTTTTAAATTTTCTGTCGTGCCTACTTTCTTCTATGTCTTGATACGCAAGAATTATTCTGGACTGATCGTAGAAAATTGTTTTTCTTTTTAGATTGAGTGAATAAGATCCTAGCATTCTTTTTTGTGGACCATAATACCATTCTGCATATTTAGGATTTACTCCACTTATTTCCTCAAGCCTGTCATAACGATTGATAGTAGTAGAAGTTGAAAATTGAACGTTCAATATATGTGAGGTGTTTTTATTTTGTTGAAATAATATTTTCTCAAGAATATCGTATTGACTATATCCTGTGCCTCTTTGAATATTTTTATTAGTATTGACTAGTGCGCTGTCTTTGCCGTTTATGCGCTCTACGTAAAAAGAGTCTTTACCAAAATTTTCATAAAATGGATTTCTATTAGTTCCTTGATGAAGATCGTCAAAGTCTGAATAAGTAAAACTAGAAAGAAATGCTATTTTTTTTAAACCCACGGTGAAATCAAGATGACCAGTTTTTTCATTATTTACCGATCCATATCTGGAGAGTGCATTCCCAGCTAGAATTATTTTTTTACCAGAATCTGCGAGTATAGGATTTTTAGTGTAAAAGTGCATTACTCCTCCAAGTGCATCGCTGCCATATATCACTGAACCTGCACCAAAAATAAGTTCTGTTTTTTCTAAGACAGTATTATCAATCGTTAATATATTTTGTAGGTGACCACCTCTATAAATGGCGTTATTCATGCGAACACCGTCTACTACCATTAAAAGTTTATTTGCTTCAAATCCTCTTATAATAGGGCTTCCACCGCCCCCTTGACTTTTTTGAACAAGTGCATAACCAGAATTTTGAAGCAGATCAGCAGTGGTTTGTTGATTCATAAAGCGCATTTCTTTTTCACTAATCACTTCGGTTTGTTGTGGAACGTCTTCTTTTTTTTCTTCAAACTTTGTGGCAGAAATAACAACTTCGTCTATGAGATAGATTTCGTCTGATAGTAATAGGGGAGTGGAGCGCAAAGAGAGTTCTTGGTAGGAATATATTTTTTCCTTGTATCCAGTGAATTTTATTACAATACTGTCTTCACCCATTAATGAAGAAATATCTATAGCCCCTTTTTTATTTGTATATAAAGTATTTCCAGACGTTTTACCCAGGAGTGATACTCCTTGAATATTGTTGTAGGCAGTTTTGTCTTTTATAATTAGGGTCTGTGCCAGTAGAGTGATTTGAAAAAGTAAGGATAAAAGAATAAGTAATAATTTTTTCATAATAAAATAAAAATTTAATTAGAAATAGTTATGAATATGTTAAGCATGCCCGCTTTGTAATGACGATTGATAACGTATACTATTTTTGTATCAATAAAAGTACTACACAAATATAAATTTTTATTTGTGTATTTAAATATTTATTTTGCATTTAGCAATGTTAAATAAATATTTACTTCTAATTACTGGCCCTACAGCAGTTGGTAAAACGGATCTTTCTATTCGTTTGGCGCAGCAGTACAAAACAGAAATTGTTTCAGCAGATTCTCGTCAATTTTATAGAGAAATGACTATTGGTACGGCTAAACCATCGGCGGTAGAGTTAGCACTTGTAAAACATCATTTCATAAATAATTTAAGTGTCGAACAAGAATATACTGCTGGTAGATTTGAAGAAGAAGCATTGAATGTATTGGAAATACTTTTTAAAAAGCATGATATAGTTATTTTAACGGGTGGGTCTGGATTATTTATCAAAATGCTATGCGAAGGAATGGATGATATACCTGAGGTGAGTCCGGAAATAAGAGAAGTATTGAATAGTGAGTTTCAGAATAAAGGTCTTGACTTTCTTTTGAATGAATTAAAAGAAAAAGATCCCATATATTATGAAACCGTAGACCGCGCCAATCCAGTGCGGGTGATAAGAGCTTTGGAAATAGTTAGAGGCACTGGGATTCCTTTTTCTTCGTATAGAACTTCCACTAAAAAAACTCGACCCTTTAATGTTCTAAAAATAGGACTGAATAGAGATCGTGAAGAATTGTATCAAAGAATTGATCAACGCATAGAAGATATGTTGAAAAATGGGTTGATTGAAGAAGTGAAAAATTTATATCCTTTCAGAAACTTGAATGCACTTCATACAGTAGGGTATTCTGAGGTCTTCGCCTATATTGATGGAGAATATGATTACAATGAAATGGAACGTCTATTAAAGCGCAATAGCCGTCGTTATGCCAAACGTCAGCTTACATGGTTTTTAAAAGACAAAGAGATGTTTTGGTTTCATCCAGAGCAAGAAAAAGAGATTATTCAGAAGATCGATTATTTGATTCGTTAAACAAAAGAAGCTAGATACAAGATGTCAGATTCCAGATAGTGAGAAATATTTTTAAGTATGGTATCTGATAGTTAGTATTTATCGCAATTCCTGCATTTTAATTTCCTGATCACAAAAATCATGTTCATAGCGTTGGTTAGAACATATAATAATACTACGTTTAAAAAGTTGTTGGTTTATTTCTTCCAGATACCAGTCAATGCCTTTGCTGTCGAGGTTCGTAGTGGGTTCATCCAGCATTAGAATGGGGGTGCTTGAAAATAACGCTAATCCTAGTTTAACGCGCTGTTTCATACCAGAAGATAGAATTCTTATTTCTTTATCGGCAGCGTGTTCTAGTTTTATTTTTGAGAGAAATTCCTCGGTGGAAATAGTATTTGAAAAAGGTTTAAAGCCTTTATGGAAATCTGCCAGTTCACGAATTGTCATTTCTTCTATTAGCTCTAGATAAGGAGCGGCAAAGGAAAGGTGTTGAAAAAAGTATTCTGGGTAAATGAGTAATTTTTTTTCTTGATAAAATAATTGTCCTTCCGAAGGAAGTGTCGCTCCTGCTATTACTTGAAGTAAGGTGGATTTACCAGAACCGTTAGGACCCGTTACAGCTAGGGATTGGTTGTTGATTATTTTTATTGAAAAATTCCTGAAGATCCATTCTTTATTAAATTTCTTTCCGATATTTTCGGCGATAATTTCCATAAATGAATTTTCAGGAATTTTAGTTTTGAACTGTTGACCGTAATTTATCGATCAACTATTGAGTAAAGCCTTTCATAATACCTCTGTCAGAACTTTGGATAAAATTTATAATTTCATCTTTTTCTTTTGAAGGTGGAAAATCTACTTCTAAGATTTGTATTGCTTTAGAAGTATTATATCCTTTAAGGTAAATGTTTCTGTAGATATTTTGTATTTCGTTTATCTTATCGTTAGTAAAACCTCTCCTTCTTAATCCTATTGAATTGATACCGCAATAAGAAAGTGGCTCACGAGCAGCTTTAGTGAAGGGTGGAACATCTTTTCTTACTAGAGAACCTCCAGAAATAATAGTGTGTGCGCCAATTTTAACGAATTGATGTACAGCAGTGGTACCGCTGATGATAGCCCAGTCGTCAACAATAATATGACCCGCAAGTTGCGTGGCATTTCCTAATATACAGTTATTACCCACTATACAATCGTGTGCTACGTGTACATAGGCCATTAGAAGACAGTTTTGGCCAACTATTGTAGTAAATTTGTCTTTAGTACCTCGACTTATTGTTACACATTCTCTAATAACAGTGTTGTCACCAATTATAGCAGTCGTTTCCTCACCATCAAATTTAAGGTCTTGAGGAATAGATGAAATTACTGCACCAGGAAATATTTTACAATTTTTTCCGATACGGGCTCCTTCCATAATTGTCACATTGGAACCTATCCATGTTCCTTCTCCTATTTCTACGTTTTTGTAAATAGTAGTGAAAGGTTCTATTACGACATTGGCGCCTATTTTTGCCTCTGGATGTATAAATGCTAAAGGTTGAATCATTTTACTAGACTATAATACATTATTGTTTTTTTACCATACTTGCGGTTACTGTAGCTTCGCATACCAGTTGACCTGCTACGAAAGCTTGTCCGCTTAATTTTGCAATCCCTCTTTTAATAGGGGCTAGTAATTCGCATCTGAATACAAGAGTATCTCCTGGAACTACAGGTTTTCTAAATTTACAATCTTCAATCGCAAGAAAGTAAGTCCAATAATTTTCTGGATCTGGAACTGAATTCAACACTAGAATTCCTCCTGTTTGAGCCATTGCTTCAATTTGTAAAACACCTGGCATAATTGGATTGCCAGGAAAATGTCCTTGAAAGAAAGGTTCGTTGATGGTAACGTTTTTAATACCTACTACAACTTTATCTTCCAAATGAATGATTTTGTCTACCAGTTTGAAAGGATAAGTATGCGGTAATGCTTTATATATTTTATTTACATCCATTACAGGCGGTTGGCTCGGATCGTATTTAGGAGCCTGATTCCTGGATGTTTCTTTCATTAATTTCTTGATCTTTTTTGCAAAAGCTACATTTGCAGCATGTCCGGGACGAGCAGCAAGGATTTGAGCTTTTAGAGGTCTGCCTATTAAAGCAAGGTCTCCAATTACATCTAATAGTTTGTGACGAGCCGGTTCGTTGTTGTAGCGAAGCTCTACGTTATTTAGTATGCCTTCTTTTTTTACTTCTACCTTTTGTTTGTTGAATAATTTGGCAAGAGATTCTAATTCTTCATCTTTTACGATTCTATCAACAACAACAATTGCATTGTTTAAATCGCCACCTTTGATAAGGTTTTGTTTGTGTAACATTTCTAATTCGTGTAGAAAACAAAATGTACGACAAGCCGCTATTTCTTTAGAAAACTGAGTAATGTTAGTAAGTGAAGCATGTTGGCTACCTAATACAGGAGAATTATAATCAACCATTACCGTAACTCTGTAATCGTCGAGGGGAAGCGCAGCAATTTCAATCTGATTTTCTTCGTCTTTATAAAAAATACTATGAGGTATTTCATAAAAATTTCTGAGCGCATTTTGCTCTTCCATTCCTACATCTTCCAATACGTCTACAAAAGGTTTAGAACTACCGTCCATGATAGGAGGTTCAGGTCCATCCAGTTGTATAAGAATATTGTCTATTTGAAGTCCTACTAGAGCGGCTAAGGTGTGTTCTACGGTATTGACACGAGCACCGTTTTTTTCAATCGTAGTTCCTCTAGATAAATCTACTACATAGTCAACGTCAGCTTCTACAGTAGGTTGACCAGGAAGATCGGTACGTTGAAATACAATTCCGTGATTAATTGGGGCTGGAACAAAAGTCATGTTTACCTTAACCCCTGTATGCAATCCAACACCGGAAAGAGTCACCGGTTTTTTGATTGTTTGTTGTTTTTGATTCACTATAAATTAGTTAAATAAAGTAGTCTCTCATTGTATTTTTCTAATGCGAGATAAATTTTTAATATAATAACGCTTTAAAATTGAAACACGTTATAAAGACTGCAAATGTAATATTTTTTCTTCCAATTCCTCAATACGTTTCTGCAAATCGGGTAATTTTTTAAAAACGGAGGCAGATTTTAAATGGGATACATAGTCGAATGCCGGCGCTCCTAAAACAGAAGTTCCTTCTTTAGTAATAGACTTAGTTACACCTGATTGTGCTCCTATATTGGTTCTATTAGCAATTATAAGATGCCCAATAATTCCTGCTTGTCCGCCAATCATGGTGCTTTCTCCAACCTTGGAAGACCCTGAAATCCCAGTTTGTGCGGCTATTACAGTGTTTTTACCAATCTCTACATTGTGAGCTATTTGAATGAGATTATCTAGTTTCACTCCGTCGTGAATAATGGTAGAACCCATTGTAGCGCAGTCTATTACAGTATTAGCACCAATATCCACATGATTACCAATAATTACGTTACCAACTTGAGGTATAGTTTTAAATGTACCATCCGTTTGAGGTGCAAATCCAAATCCATCACTTCCTACCACAGCTCCAGCTTGAATCGTACAATGGTGCCCAATAATAGTGCTAGAATATATTTTAACTCCAGAATATAAAATTGAATTATCACCTATTGTAACATTATCTCCAATGTACACATGAGGATAGAGTTTTACATTTTTTCCTATTTTACAATTGTTTCCAATATAAGAAAATGCTCCTCTGTATATATTTTCCCCTATTTCAACACTATCTGAAATATAGCTTGGATTTTCAACACCCTTTTTTACAAAACTGATAATTTTATGATATTCTTCAAGAAGTGTACTAAAGCTAGTATAAGGATCGTCAACGGCTATAAGTGTAGCTTTAATTTCATCTTTAGGCGAAAAATCTTTGCTTACAATCACAACACTATTATCAGGAGTATCATAAATGAAATTTTCATATTTTGGATTGGACAAAAATGCGATGCTACCCGCAGTAGCTTCTTGAATTTTTGCCAATTTATTTACCTTCAAGGTATCTGACCCTTTAACCGTTCCTCCAATAAGAAAAGCTATCTCTTTCGCTGTAAATTCCATCTAAATGGGATTATTTTAATTTAACTATTACAAAGATACATATTTCGGTGAGCATAAGTAGTGTTTTTTTACAATTTTGCTCATCGCCTTAATGTTCGGTAAATCAGAAGCTTCTGCTATGTCTTGTATTTTTCCATTTTTCCTTAAAATATTAATTTTCTCAGAACCGGATATATATGCTTCGTTGTTAATGACACCCTTTATTAGAAAATAATCAGTTAACTTTTTTTCAATTTTTAACGATTTGCTAATGTCAAATCTCATGCCATCTAACTGATTTTGATCAACTGCTTTACTAGAAATAGAAATTTTAAAGAGTTTCCGTTCCAATATTCCCCTTGAAAGGTAGGAAAGAACAAAATCTGGATTGTTAAGCCATTTTTTAATACTTACCCACACATCATAATCATCGATACTTATAAACGCATCAAGGTAACTTTTGTTTGATTTTATGTTTTTGGTGGAAACTTGATTTTTTAGGAAGAAATCAAGCCCTGTTCCAGTATATACCGTTAAATTATCTTCTTTTGCAAGATCTTGTGCTCTTTTAATAACTTGAATAAGCATATTTTCTGCACTTACGGTAGTTTTATGCAAATATACTTGCCAGTACATAACTCTTCGAGCAATAAGAAAGTGTTCAATACTGTAAATCCCTTTTTCATCGAGAACTAATTTGTCGTCTACAAGTTCGAAAAGTTTTATAATCCGATCTGATCCAATGGTACCCTCAGAAACTCCTGTATAAAACCCATCTCTTTTTAAATAATCCAAACGGTCTATATCTATTTGGCCAGAGATAAGTTGGTGAAAGAATTTCCTATTGTATGAATCTTTAAACATCGCAATAGCCAGATCCAATGCTCCATCAAATTCTTTGTTTATCTGCTGCATAATAACAAGAGAGAGCTCTTCATGATGAATATCTTTTAACAAGGTATATTCAAGTGCATGTGAAAAGGGACCGTGTCCTATATCGTGTAAAAGAATTGCTACTTGAGCTGCTTCGTATTCTACGTCAGAGATTTCATGTCCTTTAAGTCGAAGGTTGTTTAAAGCTAGACCCATCAAATGCATGGCACCAAGAGCATGATGAAATCTAGTATGCAAAGCACCAGGATATACCAAGTCTGTAAGCCCCAGCTGACGAATTCTACGAAGCCGCTGAAAAGAAGGATGTTCAATAATATCAAAGATGAGATCCGTTTCTACATTTATAAATCCATAGATAGGATCGTTAATTATTTTCTTTTTGTTCATAAAAATTGGTAGTATTGAATACAAAAATAACAGCTTAGTTTATGAAATCTCAGTTAAGATCTATATTAATATACACATTTGTCCTACAATGTACAGGAATCGCTTTTTCACAAAATGT
Source organism: Cytophagales bacterium (assembly GCA_031416415.1). Taxonomy (GTDB): domain Bacteria; phylum Bacteroidota; class Bacteroidia; order Cytophagales; family Cytophagaceae; genus JANYCO01. The sequence goes on from JANOTP010000284.1 coordinate 69,270, forward strand.
AACTATTCAGGAAGAAGTTAAATCAACAAATGAAACAGTTACAATAATAGGAGTGGGGGATATAATGCTAGGTACTCATTTTCCTTCTCCTAATTATTTGCCTCCCAACGATGGTAAAACAATTTTAGATTCTGTAAAGACTTATCTGAAAGATGCTGATGTAACCTTTGGAAATCTGGAAGGGACCTTAGTCGATGAAGGTGGTGAGGTAAAGCAGTGTAATAATCCCAAAATTTGTTATGCTTTTAAAATGCCAACACGATATGTGAATTATTTAACAGATGCAGGTTTTGATCTGATGAGTGTGGCCAATAATCATGTAGGTGATTTTGGTGAAACAGGAAGAAAAAGCACGGCTACAACATTGAAAAATGCTGGTCTTGGTTTTGCTGGTTTACTTGCTTATCCTACCACTGTTATTGAAAGAAATGGAGTGAAGTATGGACTATGCGCCTTTTCGCCAAATACGGGAACACTTGATATCAAAAATATTCCTGTCGCTGCAAAAATTGTGGAGGCACTTAACGCTCAATGTGATATTTTAATTGTTTCCTTTCATGGAGGAGCAGAAGGTAGTAAAATGTCGCATGTTACAAAAAAAACAGAATTATTTTTAGGAGAAGATCGTGGCAATGTTTATGCCTTTAGTCATGCTATGATTGACGCTGGTGCAGATATCGTATTTGGTCATGGTCCTCATGTGACAAGGGCAGTAGAGACTTATAAAGGTAGATTTATAGCCTACAGTATGGGCAATTTTTGTACTTATGGAAGATTTAATTTGTTAGGTATAAATGGTATTGCTCCGATTGTTAAAGTTTACACTTCAAAGAAAGGAGAATTTCAAAAAGCAAAAATTATTTCTATAATTCAGAGAGGAGAGGGGATTCCCGTGGTAGATAAAACCAATTGGGTATACAAAGAATTGAAAAAACTTACACATGCCGATTTTCCAGATACACCGCTTAAGTTTACAGAAGACAATGAAATTGTACCTTCGAAATAATTTTGGAGGGTTTATATTTCTTTATTAATATACAGATAAAACATATCAAGTACTGAGAATGTAATTTATTCTTAGTACTTTTTTTAAGTATAGCATATTTTCAACTCCTGTTTTTATGATTTCATACTATCTTATCTTCTCTTGCGTTAGGTACTAAAACAGGTAAGAAAATTATGAAAGTGTTATTGTCAACAGTCCTGCTTGTGCTGGCTTTATGCCAGTGTGCATGGACACAGCATGTAAGAGAACAGGATATTACATTTCGTATTACGATAGTAAGAGCAATCGATTTAACCAATAGTTCAAATCAGAAAATATTTGGTAAAAAAGCATTGATGAGTAGGATTTTAATTGAAGCTGCCCATTCTGGAGCATGCAAGGTCTATCATCCTGATACACTTGATAAGGTGCTTAGTCTTGAAGAAATAAAAGAAAGACTATCGTTTCCTACGGATAGTAATTTAGTCGACCAGTATCTTCCCGAACAACTCTATGAAGTTGAATTGATGGAAGAATTAATTTTTGATAAGCATCGTTCCGAATTCCGTTTTGTTCCAAAATATATTACCCTTTTTATTCCTGTAGAACTTAATTATAGAGCCATCATGGAACCTATAGCAAGCTGGAAGTACGAGGATTACCAAGCTATTTTCAAAACAGATATAAGAGCTTATTCAGAGGCTGTAGGATTTGGAAAGTCAAAAGTAAATTACAACGAATCGTTATTGTTGAGATCCTATTATTCTCAGATTGTAAAAATTGGTACCTCTGATGATTTATATTTTGATCAGCAATATGCAGATCCTTTGCAGGCTTTTTTAGCTAGAAAAGAAGAAGAAGGGAAAATTCAAGAATTAGTTTACAAAGTATTTCACCCCTAAAAATTAAAGAATTCTTTTAGCAAATAAATACCTTGCTTGATAATACTTTGATCCATTTAAATTTTCTAAAATAACACCTCTGCGACAAGAGTGTATCATCTTAATACCCGTTTCATCTACGGTATGTACAATAGCAATATGTCCAATAGATTTACTCTTAATATTAGACCCTTTAAAAAATAATAAATCTCCTTTTTGAACTTCTGATCTATCGATCTTTTGAGTGCAAACGGAGGATATTGCTGGGCAGGAATAGGGAACTTTAACATTAAAGGCTTGGTAGACGTGATGCACAAAGCCAGAGCAATCAAATCCTTTTGCATTTTTACCTGCAATTTTGTAAGGGGTACCAAGATATCGTTCAGCGAAATGAAGCAGGCTATCGGTATTAATTATTTCTTTTAGGCCATACGTTGTGTTTTTTTCAATGGAATCTTGTTGTAATTGTTGAGAAAAAACAGAAGATGTTATAAAGCACAGAAATACAAACCATAAACTAGGTAATAGTTTGTTTAATACTAGGAAATTTTTACTTAAACTATTGATATTCATATTTGTTACTCAAGGAAATATACAATAATGATGCTACTTGGAACTATTTTAGTTTGAATACTATTTATATTTTACGAAATTGCCAATTACAAAAATATAAAAAATAGCTGTTATGTCTATAGAAAAAGTTCATTGTTTGATTATAGGATCGGGTCCAGCAGGGTATACTGCTGCCATATATGCCTCACGTGCAGGCCTTAAACCACTTATGTACGCTGGGTCTCAACCTGGTGGTCAGCTGATGATTACTAATGATGTAGAAAATTATCCTGGATATCCAAAAGGTGTGAACGGTCCTTTGATGATGGAAGACTTTCGTAATCAAGCCATGAGATTTGGTACTGATATTCGTTATGGACTTATTGAAAAAGTAGATTTTACTGGTCCGGTGCACAAAGCATGGTCAGACGATGGAAAAGAGATTCATGCTGATTCTATTATTATTGCTACAGGAGCATCAGCTAAATGGCTAGGTATACCTTCAGAAGATAAATTCAAAACAAATGGTGGTGGTGTTACTGCTTGTGCGGTATGTGATGGTTTTTTCTATAAAGGAATGGACGTAGCGGTAGTAGGTGCCGGTGATACAGCTTGTGAAGAGGCTGCTTATCTTTCTAAAATATGTAAAAAAGTGTACATGATAGTTCGTAAAGACGAAATGAAAGCTTCGTTGATAATGCAAAATCGTGTTAAAAATATTCCAAATATTGAAATTCTTTGGAACTCTGCAACAGACGAAATCCTTGGAGACGACCAAGTAGTAGGCGTTCGATTAAAAAATACTGTAACGGGTGAACTTTCATTGATAGCAGTGAGTGGTTTTTTCGTTGCGATAGGTCATCAACCTAATGCTGAAGTTTTCAAAGGTTGGTTAGATATGGATGAAGCAGAATACTTGAAAACTATACCTGGTACAACCAAAACAAATATAGAAGGTGTATTTGCTTGTGGCGATGTGCAGGATACTATATACAGACAAGCGGTAACCGCAGCTGGTACTGGATGCATGGCAGCATTGGATGCTGAAAGATATTTGGCTGCTAAAGAAGTAGCAGTGTAAGAAAAATACAGAATGATTAGAATAATAAAAGTAAGTTTAGTTTTTGTAGTTATTTTAAGTTTCCAAAAAGTACAAGCACAGACAAATAAGAATAAGGATTTCTTTAAAATAAAAGCTCCGGCAATCGAATATAAATCACCAAATCCCAATGATGTTTTATTCGAAGATGAGTTTAAGGATTCTTCTTCTACTTCTGAACAATATGATATGGTTCCGATTAAGGACCCTAGTATGTTGGAAGACGAAGAAGATACTGTTTTCTTTGACGATGCAAATGGTGATCTGAGTGTAGTGGAGGTAAACGAGCAAATAAACATGGATTCCACATGGGTTACGATTGCACAGTACTATGCTATCTGGGACTCCCGTACGATTAATCCATATAAAATAGATGGTGCCGATTTTAAAGATACTGTTAGTTTCATGCTTCATGATTCTACCGCTGGTTATAATTGGTCCATGCCGTTAGATTTCAATAAAATGAATTCTAGGTTTGGAATGAGAAAGGTGCGTTGGCATTACGGTACCGATCTGGACTTGAATATTGGAGATCCCATAAAAGCAGTGTTTGATGGCATAGTAAGGATTGTGCAGTTTGATGGAAGGGGATATGGAAGGTATATTGTTATTCGACATTACAACGGATTAGAAACGCTGTATGCTCACATGTCTGCCACAAATGTTACTGTAGGACAATTAGTGAAAGCTGGGGAAGAGATAGGCAAGGGGGGAAATACAGGCAGAAGTACTGGTCCTCATTTACACTTTGAAGTTCGCTATGAAGGAAATGCTTTTAATGCAGAATCAATATTTGATTTTCCTAACAATCGACTTCAATCAAGAAAATTTGATTTAACGCCTTCTCATTTTCAATACCTCAAAGAAGCTAGAAAAGTTTATTACCATTCTGTAAAAAGTGGTGAATCGCTTGGTAGTATAAGTCGAAAATACAGAGTGAGCATTTCTCAACTTTGTAAGTTGAATCGCATTACTACTAAAACGCTTTTAAGAGTAGGGAAGAAGTTGAGGATTCGATAATTTTTGTGTTGTTAGATCAGTATTTTTATCCTGTTAACCATCAGCACATATTAACATCGTGAAGCAATCTCTTGATTTGGTTTGTTTTTAATGTCTACATTCTACTGAAAATTTTTTCAGTAGAAAAATCTGTAGAAGGATGAGATTAATTTAAGTTCAACGCTTATAAAACATATACACTGAAATAAACATTAGGAAAATAGCGAAGGCCCTTTTCATGTTTATTGGATAACTAGGTATGCCAAACCAACCAAAGTGGTCGATTAAAGAACTAAATAAAATTTGTCCTCCAATTAGTGTAATAAGAGCTGCTGCTAATCCTATTCTAGGAACTGAGGTAACCATAATCATAATATAAGTTGCGCCAAGAATGCCCCCAATTAGATTCCATTTAGGAACATCCAAGACATAGTGTAAATTTCCCTTTCTGTTGAATAAATAAATGACTAATAAAAATATAGTTCCTGAAGAAAAGGACACTAATGCGGCCTCTATAATTCCTATTTTTTTTCCCAAAGCACCATTTGCAGAAGCTTGTATTGAGGTTGCTGCTCCAGCAATCAAAACTAATAAGAAAAGTATCCAATTCATTTGTTAAATGTAATTAAGAATTTCAAATTTGTTAAATTTCTATTCTAGTTGAAGAAAAAAAAATTATCTTTTAGTTTTATTTTGATTATTATCTTCTTCCCAAGTTACATACTATGTTTTTGTTAGGATTTTTTAATTAAAAATTGGTTAATTTTAAAGATTTTTCCTCTCGCATTATTACTGTTTATTAGTATTAGAGGCCTGAAACCATTCTTTCCAAATGATATGGGGTTTATATAATTAGAGGATAGCAAAATCGAGATAGTTGGTATTGTTTTATTACTATTATTATAGTAAGTTTATGTTGTAGTTCTCTTACCATTTTCTTTAACCAGTTTTTAATTTATTAGCTATGAAATACATTTTTCCATTAGCACTAATGCTTATATGCATTAGTGTCGACTTAAAATTATTTGCAAACGATTGTACTACTCCTTCTATTGTAAATTTATGTCCAGAAGCATTGTATACTGGAGAAAGTACGGCAGGACAGGTAAATGACCGAAATAGCTGGCAGTTTTCAGCGGTTGCAACTGTTTTTCCTGCCATTGGCAATGATAAAGTATATGAAGTAAATATGCCAGTTGGTTCTATTAACTTATGGATCGATGTTACTTCTACAGCTTCTTTAATAGTAGTTACAACAACGGCTTGCGGTCAACCTTATTATGAAACGTATAGTAGTATTGCAGCTGGATGTAATAGAACTAACATTAACTTGTCTGGTAGGACGAAAATTTATGTGTGGATTGATCGTAATAGCGCTGTTGATGCTAATTATGATATTTCCTTTAGTGTAATTTCAAGTATTCAGAATTTTAACAAAGGGACTATCTTTAGTGATTATTTCTGTACGTCTCCAATGTTTAAAGCTGACTTTGGATTGACTTATAATGGTATTCAGATGATTTATCCATTGACTTATCCTTTATTGGGTGTATCTGGAACAAGTTGTTACCAAATTTTCTTAAGAAATTCTACTGGAATAGAAGCTCTTAAAAGAATAGTTTTTGTTTTTGATCCAGATTTGGTAAATCCTCAACCTGTAGCTACAAGTACTCCCGGATTCTATGCCACAGGAAATTGGATTGCGTCTAAACCATCGTCTAGCGTAATTCAATATGACTTTGTTGCAGTAAATGGCAGAGGAGATTTTGATGGACTTCCTACTTCTTGTCATATGTATCCATTTTGTTTTACTTTTACTCCAGTTAGTAATAATCCTTTTTCAACAAAAGTAGATTTCAATTGGACTGGCGATGCTTATGGAAATGTAACGGTTTATAATGGTTGTTTTTCTACTATTTGTACATCGGCCTCGCTTACTTGTGTTTCTTCTAATTGTACGGCAGCTACAACAGCAGCGGCTTCAACAGGGTCGGGCGCAAGTGTAGATCCTCCGCTTGCTTCGGATATTCTTAATTTTAATGTAAAGCGCGAAAAGGAGTTTAATATATTATCATGGATTACTGTTCAAAAACAACAAAGTGAAAATTTCGATATTGAACGATCTGTTAATGGTCAAACGTTCTATTCTATTGGAAATGTCTCAGCCGGCAAAATAAATGGTTCGCAAATAGACTATAGATTTGAAGATAAAGATATAGTAGAAAATAATGTTTATTATAGATTGAAACAAGTAGAAGAAAATGGTTCAATAATTTATAGTGAAGTTAAATCGTTGTTGAATTCTACTTTGGAAGAAAAGATTATTTTATTTCCTAATCCAGCAAAAGATTTAGTAACGATGCAATCAACAACGCCTATAACGGAAATTAATATTTTTTCGGTTCATGGCGAATTATTAAAAAAGGAACAATATGAAAATGATAAATTAAGTATTTCCTTGTCATTAGCCAACATGGGCAAAGGTGTTTATTTTGTGAAAATAATGACAAGTAATAGTTCTGATAATAAAAAAATATTAATCGAATAAATCTTTTAATAGTAATCGATTATTATTTTACAGCTTTTAGCCCTTCTAGTAGTTTTCTCCTGTAAGTTAACTATCCGTCTCGGAAGTTTGATGATACTTTTTAGTTATCAAACTTTAATTAAAATGAAAATGGCACGGGTTTCTTGAAAATGATTGGAAAAAAGTTATTACAAAGGGAAAATAACAACCCTTTTATAATTATGGCTTATCGAGCATCACCTACACTTGTAAAGTTTAACGTTGTAACCAATCCTTAAAAAATATCGTATCCTATTGAATAATTTAATATATTTAAAATACAGATCCAAGTAGAATAAAATAGTTGCTAGTTTATGCAAATGTACACTTATAAAAAATAAATTTTTATTTAAAAAAATGAAAAATATAAAAAAAGTAATAGGCATAATAATTTTATTAGTGTTAATTCAGAGTTGTAAAAAAGATCCAAAAACTATTGATCCACCTGTTAACAACAATTTGAAATATTTTGGATTTACATTAGTAGATGTAGGATGGGACGACCCAACGGATGCGAGTGTTAAAACAAATTATGTTGACGAAGTAGCTGCTTTTTCTAATGTAGCAGATATACTTGTCGTTAACCCAACCGATGTAATTCAGAGCCGCGTGCAGTTAATGTCTCAGAACAATATGAAAGCAATAATTCATGTAAGTGAATTGTTTTTTTATTACACAGGATCAGGTGGTTCTAGCGGGTCATTATACGATTTACGATCAGATTACCAATCTCGTTGGGATACTTTTATTTTGACTAATAACATTTCTATAAACAATTCGTTAATTCAATCTCTTTATTTAGGAGAAGAACCTACCTGGAACAGCATCTCCTTTTTAGAATTAAAATTAGCCGCAGACTATATCAAATCAACTGTTCCGACTATACCCATAATGATTATTGAAGCTTACCCAGTAATTAACAGTCTCCAAGTACCGACCACGGTCGATTGGGTTGGCTTTGATCATTATTTTATTGAAGACCCTAATAACAGTACTGAATTCCTTAATGAATTGGCTGTATTAAAATCAAAGCGTTCTACTACTACGCAAAAAATAATACTTGTACTCGATGCGCATTATATAGCCTCGCAACATGGTGCGATGGGAATTACTGAGTCTGAAATGGCATCCGTAGCAACAAGTTATTACAAGTTGGCCTTGAAAGAATCTGATGTAATTGGGTTGCTAGGTTATTTTTGGCCAGGAGGTTTTGATGACCCTTCCTCAAAAGGAGCACGAGGATTGCCACAGGCCTCTAAAGATGAATACAATCGAATAGGAAAACTTATAACGGGTAAATGATACATGTAACACAATAGGATAGGTAGCTCCTTCGCTTATTATTTATGTAGGTTTTATAGATGAAGGAATATTTTGCAGTTTCTAAAAATAATGTTAACTCCTGACATAGGGTTGTCATATCACCATTTTATATTTACAGAATAAATTTAAAAAAGTAAATAAAATGGTAAAGAAACATATTTTAAGAGGTTTGGCGACAGTTAACTTTTATGCAAAGGACCACGAGGGAGCAAAAAAATGGTATAGTGAGTTTTTAGGTATTGAACCTTATTTTAATGTACCAGGTTATACCGAGTTTCGTATTGGCGACTATCAACAAGAATTGGGGATTATTGATAGTAGCTATGCACCAGAAGGCTATTTAATAATACCGTCAGGCGCCATTGCTCATTGGCATGTCGACGATTTAAAAGCAACGTTTGATAAGCTTATTTTGATGGGAGCAACCGAATATCAACCTATCATAGACCACAGTCAAGGAAAAGGAACATTTGTTACAGCATCAGTTGCCGACCCTTTTGGAAATATTCTTGGCATAATGACCAATGTGCATTATCTTGATATTTTAAAGCAAAAAAATGCTTAAGCTTATATGGAAACAAAAGATGGAAAACAAGCTATCTATTCCAGAACAAGAGTAGAGTGGCGAAAGTGGTTGCAAGAAAACAATCAAACTAAGAAATCCGTATGGTTAATATTGTATCATAAAAAAAGCGAAGTTGAATGCGTTAATTTAAATGATGCCACGGAAGAAGCTCTTTGTTTTGGTTGGATAGATAGCCTTTGTAAAAAAAGAGATGCGGAAAGTTACTATTTGACTTTTACACCACGAAATCCCAAAAAAAGTAAATGGAGTAAACCTAATAGAGAACGAGCTGAAAGAATGATTGAAAAAGGACTTATGACAACACAAGGACAGAGCCTTATTGACATTGCGAAAAAAACAGGAAATTGGCAAGAAGCAGAAACGATTTAATGAGAAAACAAGGAACTGTTAATAGCTTATAATTCATTGGCAACATTCAAAGAGATAGACAATTTATTATACTTGGAAAAATTAAATAGTGCATCTAATACGGTGGTTTATAAAATTGCAAAAAAAAGCTTTTGAAATTGTAGAATAGTTTTTTTTAATGCTGTATAAAATACTAAACAGAAACAAATATGAAACTTCATACAACAAATTATAAAGACACATTTATTGAAATTGCTGATGACTGTCCAACGACAAGTGGCGAAATTCCACCAACAAAAGCAGACGCAAAAACGGTTGCAACTATTCAGTTTGAAATGGTCAGTAAGAACCCTTACAAATACACCTCTGACGATGTTTTGTTTCAAGTGTTTGCAGACAAAAATGATCTTACAAAAAGTGAATATAAAGAAGCAAGAGAAAAGTTTTTTTCAAAAGGACAACCTTGTTTTCGTGCTTCTCCATTGACAAAACGCTATGGCTGGGGAGTACACAACGATAAAGACGGTAAAATAGCACTATTTGGTGCTGAGACTACTCAATATAAAAAGCTCTCAAAAGACCAAACATTGAAAGTTGTTAAAGCAATGAAATCAAATAAGTGAGCTATAGCTTGGTAGTAATTTAACTCAATAACTAACATCACTCTGCATTTAAAATCATTGGCATCCCCTTCGGATTACCCATAATAATAATTTTACTATTAGGAGAGGTTGCTAGTTCTTTTTGCATTTTAATTGTTTCGTATTGCAGTTGTTTTTCGTTTAGACCTGTACTGATAATTTTATGGTAGTCAGCAATACCTTGTGCTTCTACACGTTTACGTTCTGCTTCTTGTTGTTCTTTTTGTAAAACAAATTGCATTTTTTGTGCTTCTTGTTCCGCATTGATTTTAGATTCAATTGCATTTTTTACAGATTGAGGTAAGCTTATGTTTCTGATTAAAATTTGTTCCAATTCAAGTCCTCTAGCTTTAAAGTCTTTGCTTATACCTTCGTAAATTTTGTTTTGAAACTCATCTCTTCTTGTTGAAAACAGAGCAATGGCATCATAGTAAACAGCTATGTCTCTAATTTTTGTTCTTGTAATTGGTCTTACGATTAGGTCTTGATAATTCACCCCTATTTTCTTTAGGATTTTCGGAGCTAAAGAAGGAGTTATTTTGTATAGCACTGTAATGTCCATCGTAATCTCAAGGCCATCGGCAGAAAGAGCTTTAATAGCGTCATTTCCTTTGAGCTCTCCTTCGTCGTGCACAGAAGACATCGTATAATTTTGAGTTTTAGTATCAAATTTTATAACATCTGCCATTGGGTTTACGAAGTTTAGGCCTTCTGAAAGAGTACCTTCTTCTTCTACTTTTCCAAATAATTTTTTCACTCCAATTTCTCCTGGTTCTATGATTACAAAGCATCCCCATGTAATTCCCAACACAATTATAAATATCCCTACAATTCTTAGTGGAGTGGATAATTTTGCTAGACCTGGTTCACCTTTTGAAAAAGCAAAACCTACTATTATTAATATAAAACCTAAGATTGTTAAAAACATATTATTTGAGTTTTGTTATTATTGAAATTTATATTTTAAGATAGAAGAGGATTTTCCGAGGAGGCCTTTTTTTCCAACAAATACAAATGAACCGTCTTCGTTCCAGAGTGTATATTCTCTTACAAGAAGTATTTTTTCTTTTGTTTCTAATTTAGCGTCATAAACTTTCTTTCCAGTACTTTTTTCAAAAGCTATTAAATTTATTCCGTTCATGAAACTATCTAAATTGTCAGAAGAAGCGTAAATTAATTTGTATAAATTTTTACTGCTTTTGTCAAGTACAAAAGAAATCGTATTGAGACCATCACCAGCAGAATACACTTGATTTTTAGGAATGTATTGAAGCCAATCTAATGCGCCATTTTTTCCAAAATTAAAAATAATTATACCTTCTGCTTGAACATGTCCGTTGATTTCTACTTTATGACTAGCGTCAAATACGCCTCTTTCAATATGAGGATATCCATCAGCATATAAAGATCTTTTTTCTAATACGATTGTCACATCTTCATTTTTTTCTACTATAAAGTTTGTGATATCATAATTTTTCCAATTTTCATCACCCTTCATTAATTTATTGCTTTTTCTCATTTCCAATATTCTGGAACCAGTAGTACCATTTATAGATTCGAAAACGGAGGTAATTACAGCCTTAGTTTTAAAATCAAATTTGGTATACATTACACCCATCATAGTACCGTTTAATTGTTCGGTACAGGCAACGTATAGTTCATCATCACTGAAAAAAGAAATTTGGAAATCATCTTTCATGAAATTTGATCCTGGTAATTCAATTACATCAAATTCTTTTGAGGAAAGATCATAACGGATAACATTTAGAGTACCTGAATAATTTGCATTTACTATAAATATTTTCCCTTCATTGTTGATATAAATACCATGGTTTACATAGTTGTCATCAATAGAAACTTTTCCTTTCACAATTAGTTTACACGTTTTATCATAAACACAAATTGTAGCGGTTAGATTTTTTTCTCCATAATTAAAAACATACGAGACAAATTTTTCTCCATTGGGAGAGAAATTTATATTGTGTTTGTATTCGATAGGAGTAACAAAACTGCTGTTTACGTGTTCGCAGATTATGTCAATAAAGGATTCTTTTACTTTACCCTTATGTGGGTGATTATCCCAGTCCCCTACAGCGTAAGTTTCCAATTCTTTAGTCCAAGTTTTTGTTCCGTTGTTGATGTCAAAACCATAGGCTTCAAGTTTTGTTTTCTTTTCTTTCTCATTATGTACTACGGATAGAATTACAACTTCTTTTCCATTAAAGTAGAGTTCTTTGTAGTCTTCATAAACATCTACTTGAAGAGGCGTTTTCCATAGAACTTTCAAGTCTTGATTATATCTTTCTAATACAAAATCGGATTTTCCAGAAACACTACCTTTTACTTTGGCAAGAGTTATGAGGTCTGTAGGAGATATTTTAACAATATCATTTCTTCCGTCAGGTTCATTGAATGGACTACCAAGGCTGAAATCTTGAGAGGCGATTAAGGTTTGTGAAAATACATTGGTTGATACCAAAATAGAAATCAATAGAATAGCTAATTTCCTCATTGTCTGTTTATCTGAATGGTTATTGTTATGTAAAAATATAAATTTATAACCAGAAAAAAGGGTATATCAATTAATTTTTTATCTGCTCTTAATGTAAATTATTAAAGTTACATTAGATTTTAAACACTTTCTAACGAAGTATTCGTTTAATCGTGTAAATAGATGGTTTCTTAATTAAAATATAATTCTACCTTTTTTTCTGTAAAGCCTTCAAGTAAAGGTTTTAGAGTGATGAGTGCATTGGTTTTTGTTTGTTCTAAAATTTTCATTTTCAAGGCACCATCTTGTATGTTTTTTTCTGCCAACGCATACGCTTTATCGATCAATTTTGCTTTATCAAAAAATTCATTTTCGATATCATACACTTTTGATTCTTGATGGTTTATTTTTGTATAACATATTTCAGGAGCAGGTAAACGTATTCGGATTTTATCAGGTAAAATAAAAATACCTGTACTATCTATTTTTTTAAGGTCAATACATCCTGTTACCTCACCACTAATGATCAGTACTACTTTTGAATTGGGTAAATACCAATTTTTAATTTGCTTTTGTTCCACTACATCTTTGATATAATATTTACAAAGTTCTAGTTTACCTATGGCTTCTATTTTTTCGACAACCATATTATTTGTTACTACAAATTTGTCTTCCTTATCCTTACTGCCAGTCCATTGAATATAAAGAAGATAAAGCGAAAGTGGTATCGCCACAAAAGCAATAATTTGAAAAATTCTTATAATTTTATTCATTAGTATAGAAGGATTAAAATAGTTTCTATTAAATTTAGTGAATTAATTAATCATTGCGATAAAAAAATCGTATAGAGTATAATGAACGATAAGAATCTCCTGTTTTACAACAATATGGGCTTAGATCCTTTTAAGGAATTGTCTGTCCTTGGAGGATTCAGCTCATATAAAGACATGGAATTAATTGCCCCCTATATTAATCAAAATGCCTCTATATTGGAGTTAGGAGCTGGTTTTGGCAGGTGTTTAACTTATTTTTTAGAGACTGGTCATTTAGGAAAACTCACAGGTGTAGAATTTAGTCCTCCATTAGTTGAGTATTTAAAGGATAAATTTAAGGGTAAGGCTGAAATCATTAATGCAGATATTAAAAAACTTGAGCTTACTTCGAAGTATGATGTAGCGCTTTGGATGTGGTCTGGAATGGTCGATTTTTCTCCTAATGAACAATTAGATAGCTGTAAAAAAATATACGATTTACTTCAAGAGGGTGGGCGGTTATTTATTGATGTGCCTAGAATAGGTGTTCAAACTATTGCCAATCATATCGATAACCAACATCTTGTTTTCACAACTGAATTTGGAGAAATTCATGCATTTATTCCCGACGATTCAGATATGGAATCCATTCGAAAACTTGTTGGATTTGAAAGGATAATAAAAATTGAATATTCTACTTCAACGGATAAAAAAAGAACTGTTTTTATTTTTGAAAAATAACACCATAGATGCTGGATGCGAGATAGTAGTTTACTACTATTTAATTAATTAAATTTTATTCCAGATTATCTTATTTATTAGAAATATCTGAAATCTTGTATCTAATTCATATCTATAAAAAAATGCTCTAGATTCCTCTAGAGCATTTTTTTATACTTAATATTTATAGCTAAGATTAAACTTTCGCCATTTGAGCATCCAATACATCCATAACTTCTTTTACATGTTTTTGAGAAGTTTTCATTAATTCCATTTCTTCTGGAGTCAATTTTAATTCAAGTACTTTCTCAATACCGTTTTTGCCTAGAATAGCAGGTACTCCTAGGTAACAATCTTTGATACCATACTCGCCATCAAGTTTGATACACACAGGGAAAATCCTTCTTTGATCTTTTACGATAGCTTCTACCATTTGAGCAGCAGCAGCACCTGGAGCATACCAAGCAGATGTACCCATTAGTTTTACTAATTCGCCACCACCAACTTTAGTTCTTTCTATAATTGCGTCAAGTTTATCTTTTGCAATTAATTCAGTAACTGGAATACCACCAACAGTAGTATATCTTGGAAGTGGAACCATTGTATCACCATGACCTCCAAGTAACATTGCTTGAATTTCTTTTGGAGAACATCCGATTTCGTCAGCAAGGAAAGCTCTGTAACGCGCAGTATCAAGGATACCAGCCATTCCGATTACTTTTTGTCTTGGAAGTTTAGAAGTAATATGTGCACAATAAGTCATTACATCCAGTGGATTGGATACAACTATTAAAATTGCATTAGGAGAATATTTTACTACGTTTTCTGTTACAGATTGTACAATTCCAGCGTTGGTAGAAATAAGATCATCTCTTGTCATACCTGGTTTTCTTGGTAGACCTGAAGTAATCACAACCACATCAGAGTTAGCAGTTTTTGAATAATCATTTGTAGCACCAGAAATTTTGGTGTCGTATACATTAATAGGAGCTTTCTGCCAAATATCAAGCGCTTTACCTTCCGCAAAACCTTCTTTGATGTCTATCAAAACTACTTCTTTTACGATTTCTCTATAAGCTAAAACGTCAGCGCATGTGGCTCCTACGTTACCTGCTCCTACTACTGTTACTTTCATTTTTATATTTGTTAAAATTTAAATTTGATAATTTTACAACCCATACAAAATCATAGGTGAAATGCGAAGTTAGAAAAGATTGTATAATAAAAAAACCAAAATTTATCAGATGCCTGTAATTAATATAACCTATTGTTTATTAATAATTTGAAATGTATACTCTACCCTAATTGACCTTAATTAGCAGATTAGACTAGAGATTCTAAGAAATATTATATAAAAGTTATGTTAACAGGGCTTTCAACGTCCATACCTAGCAATTGTGAAGCTTTCCCTTGGCGCATACAGATTTCTAATAGTCCAGAACTGTTAAAAATTGCCAT
>JANOTP010000285.1:0-5322 GCA_031416415.1 Cytophagales bacterium
TGAAAATCATTAAATTACGATATGAATTAAGACTTAAAAAGTAGTTTGTTAATTCTACTAAATATTGCTTTGATAGAAGCTATTTTGTACATGCCTTTGGCAATAACAGTTGCAATTTTACTTAATCAGAGAACAAAAAATGGGAAGTGATTTTTGTCAAAATTACCCTTTAGCTATTTTAACAATATCGTTAACCTCTAATACAGATTTTGGATATCCTTTAATTACAACATTTATCATAGCCAACCCAAGTTCTTTTAACGTAGAGACATACTTAGGAAAAATAAAACGAAATACAGGATAAAGCCAGCTCAAATAGGAATAATAGTTCAATGTATTTTTCAACCCTTTGGTAGGATGCATATAACCTGGTCGGAAAGCAAAGGTGTGTTTAAAACCAATTTGCATAAGATGATTTTCAGTTTTTCCTTTTACTCTTGCCCACATGCTATTTCCTTTTTCTGTACTATCTGTTCCTACTCCAGATACATAACAAAAAGTCATTTTAGGATTTAATTTGAAAACTGTCGTTGCAATATGTATAGTAAGATCATGAGTTAATGAGTAGTATTCTGCTTCTTTCATTCCAATTGATGAAACGCCTAAACAAAAAAAACAAGCATCATAATTTGTTAATTTATTTTCAATACTAGATAAGTCATTGAAGTCACTATGTATTATTTCTTGGAGTTTTGGATGTGAAACACCACAAGGTTTTCTATTGATAACAAGTACATATTCGATTTGAGTGTGTTGTAGACATTCGTGCAAAACACCTTCGCCTACCATACCCGTAACACCAGTAATAAGAACTCTTATCATAAGATTTACTTATTTAACTATTTATACTATTATAACAAGCGAATAGAAATAATCAATACTTCTACAATGGTTGTTACCAAAACATAAGTAAGAATTTTTTTTTCAGAATAATTATATTTATCCCAAAGGTTTTCATTGTATATAATTGTACCTAAAATAAAAGCTAAAGCAAAGTGGTATACCATTAATAATTCATCGCCAGACAGAATAAAGCGGTATATTAATGGGAACAATAACGCTATTGAGACAAGTGTTTCAAACATCTCCCAGTCTTTATTTTTCTTACTTTCTAAAATAGTCTTGTAAGCAAAGAAAATTCCTAATGCAAATTGTGTTAATTCCCCAACCAAAATTAGCTGTTTCCCTAAAGTGGCATCAATCTTTTCAACATAAAATCCAATAGTCAAAACTATAAAACCAACTAAAAATATACTGTATTTGTTTTTAGTTAGATAGATATAAAAACCTGCCAAAATGATTTCTAACAACAGAATTATAGAATAAAATTCACTACTTTTTAAATCTTTTTCTCCAATAATAAAAAAGTAGATTAAAAATGAGGCAAGAAGTAATGCAATTATTATTTTTTCAACTTTGTCAGTTATTCCTTTTGTTTTGTGTGCCTCTTCTGTCATTTAAATTATTATTTAGCAAGTATATCAGCCAATTTGTTCTCTAAATCAGGTCCTCTTAAATTTTTTGCGATGATAATACCATTTTTATCAAGTAGGTAAGTCATTGGAATAGCATCTAATTCATAAACGGGAATAACGGCTGATTCCCATTTCTTAAGATCAGAAACATGATTCCATTCCATACCATCTGCTTCGATCGCATTTAACCAAGCATTTTTATTGTTATCAAGCGAAACGCTTAATATGTTAAAATTGGTATCTTTATACTTTTGAAATAATCGAACTACATTTGGATTTTCGTATCGGCAAGGACCGCACCAAGAAGCCCAAAAATCCAAAAGCAAGTATTTTCCTCTTAACGAAGATAATGTCTTTAAATTTCCATTTGGATCAGGAAGGCTAATATCGGGTGCCTGTTGCCCAACTTTCAACCCTACTACTATAGAAGTTTCAGACTGTGCTACAGTTTGAGTAGTAGAAATTTTTGTCTGACTTTCTTCTTTTCTTGCTGCTTCACAACCTAAAAATAATAAAGCAGATAAACCTATGATTATTTTATTAAAAAGCATCTTTCGTTTTTTAGGTAAAGAAATTAAACTAACCAATTATTTGACTTGCCACAATATTTCTCTTTTTGTATTATCAATTTGTAATAAAAAACGAAGAGGGTTTGGAATTAAAACTAAGCGTTTTATTTTACCTGTATATTTGTCGGTATCCATAGGTATTCCTTCTGTAGGGCGCACATCATAAGTGTTAGCACCATCTGCAGACTGTCCTTTAAGGATGTATTGAGTAGCTAAATAAGCGATTGGCAAAAGTACATCGTTATCCGCTTCTAATTCGTCGTGAATGTCTTCTAAAATATCAGAAAACTCATCGCCGAACATTTCCATAAATTCATCTTCCATATCGTGCAACTCATCTTCGATTTTATCGTATCCTTTGTCGTCGTAGGTAAGTGCATTTAATTCTGCTTTTTTCTCAATTATTTTAATGAGAAATTTGTCAATTGCGTTAGAATCCATTTTTAGTGTATAATTTGTATTTAAACAGAGTTAAAATTAAATTAAAAATTAGAATAAAAAAATTAAATTCTCAATAATAGTTATCTGATGTTTAGGCTTATAGATAACTAAATGAAGGGAGATAACGAATGCATCTGATGATTAGAGGAATGTGACCCCATCTTATCGTCTATCTTAATTTTATTTTATTAAAAAAATTATTAACATTAAGCCCAAATCATGGTTTTACAAAAAAAACTAACTTGAATTATTAAAGTAATCCAATTTATGAACACAGCAATTCAACAAATAACAAGACTTGATGCTTCTGCAAAAGAAAGAATCCAAAAATGGTTGGACGGAGCATACGATAATGAAACAAAGGATACGATTCGTAAATGGATACAAGAAAACAAAGAAGACGAATTAGTAGAAGCCTTTTATAAAGAACTAGAATTTGGTACTGGAGGACTTAGAGGAACAATGGGCGTAGGCTCTAATCAGATCAATAAATATACTATTGGTATGGCTACTCAAGGTCTATGCAATTATCTTAAAATAAATTTTCCCGACCAACAAATAAAAGTTGCCATTGCTTATGATAGCAGAAACAATAGTCCTTATTTTGCTCAAGTAACGGCAGATGTTTTTTCTGCTAATGGGATAAAAGTTTATTTATTTAAAGCCTTACGACCAACACCGCAACTTTCCTTTACTATACGTCATTTTGGTTGTCAATCTGGCGTAGTAGTAACTGCGTCGCATAACCCTAAAGAATACAATGGTTATAAAGCCTATTGGAATGACGGAGCTCAGGTGATAGCACCACACGACAAAAACATTATCAAAGAAGTTCAGAAAATCGCCGATATAAGTGATGTAAAGTTTACCCGAAATGAAAGTCTTATTGAATTAATAGGAGAGGAGATCGATGAACTTTATTTGAATAAAATACTTTCTCTTTCTGTTTCTAAAGAAGCTATTCAAAGACAACAAAATTTAAGCATCGTATACACTTCTATTCATGGTACAGGAATAGTTTTGGTTCCGGAAATATTGAAAAGATTTGGATTTACTAATGTAACAGTTGTAAAAGAGCAAGCAGAACCAGACGGAAATTTTCCAACTGTTGTATACCCAAATCCAGAAGAGACAGAAGCCATGTCTTTAGCATTGATCAAGGCAAGAGAAATAAATGCCGATTTAATTATGGCTACAGATCCTGACTCTGACCGAGTGGGTATTGGAGTGAAAAACAATAAGGGTGAATTTCAACTTTTGAATGGTAATCAAACTGGAACACTTCTTATTAATTATATGCTTAATGCATGGAAAGAGAAGGGGAAGATTACAGGAAAGGAATTTATAGTTAAAACAATCGTTACGTCTGATATTATTGAAAAAATTGCCACTGCATACGGAGTAAAATATTATAATACCCTTACTGGATTTAAATATATAGCAGCGCTTATTAAACAATTAGAAGGGAAAGAAAAATTTATTGTAGGCGGCGAAGAAAGTTACGGCTATCTAGTAGGTGATGATGTTAGAGATAAAGATGCTATTGCCTCTTGTGCCTTCATAGCTGAAATGGTTGCGTATTATAAAGATAAAGGTATTAGCCCTTTTGATACCATGTTAGATGTTTATGTTCAACATGGTTTTTATAAAGAAAAATTAATATCTATTACTAAAAAAGGAAAGTCGGGAGCCGAAGAAATTCAGCAGATGATGAAAGATATGAGAGATAACGCACCCAAATCTCTAGCGGGCTCCAAACTATTATATGTAAAAGACTACGATGCTTCTCAGCAATTGGAGGTAAGTACAGGCAAACAAACTAAAATGGATTACCCAAGAGAAAATGCATTGCAGCTTCTTACCGAAGACGGTTCTCTTATTTCTGCCCGTCCTTCTGGCACTGAACCTAAAATTAAGTTTTACGTAAGTGTAAACGAGCCCTTATCTTCCAGAGCGAATTATGAAACAGTAAGTGTCAAACTTGATGAGAAAATAAATACTATACTTAAAGAATTAAAACTTATTTAGTATGCTTCAAGAAAATAATTTTGAACAAAAATTTAAAGTAATTAATATCATCTATCTAGCTTTAGGTGCAGGCATGTTGCTCTCGCTTGTCATGTTTGTTTTTATGATAGAAAGTGGTGTAGCTCAAGTTGTAGATGAGAGTATTGCTGATATTTTAAAAATTGTAGTAGTCGTTATTGCTATAAGTGGTTATGGTGCTGGAAAATTTCTTTATGGAATGAATGCCAAAAAATCGAAAGTAGAAACTAACGTAATTACGAAACTTAACAATTACCAAACGGCTTGCCTAATTGTATGGGCTATGCTGGAAGGTCCTGGTTTATTTGCTTGCATAGCTTATTTTATGACAGGTGACAAATTGTTTCTTGCTTTTTTTTCTATGATATTTATGGGATATGTACTTAGTAAACCGTCAGTATCAAAATTTCAACAGGATTTTTAATTTGTAATGAAAAAAGATAAACAAAAAAAAGAATTAGGGTTTATTGGCTTTGGAGGGTTTGGTAAATTTATTATTCCACACCTCAAACCTTATTTTACGATTACTGTTTTTGACAAAACTGATTTATCCTCTCACGCATCTCAATTGGGTGTAAAGTGGGGAACTCTTGAAAGCACTGCTTCTAAAGAAATTGTTGCATTGGCTGTTCCAGTTCAATTTTTAGAAGAATTACTTATTGATATTAAAACTTTTTTAAAACCAAAAGCACTAGTATTTGACCTTTCTTCTGTAAAAATAAAGCCGATAGAGCTAATGTTGAAACACTTGCCAGAATACGTTGATATTATTGGCACTCACCCACTTTTCG
>JANOTP010000286.1:0-7321 GCA_031416415.1 Cytophagales bacterium
TGAGAATAAAAAAAGAAGCTAAGGAAGCCGGTATTTTGTTGGGTAATGGTTATGGCAATTGGAAGAATGATACGTTCAGAATTGCAAACTTCCCAGCAATAAATGACGAAGCTATTAATAAACTCAAAGATTTCTTGATAACATTCAGTTTAAAATTTTAAATTTGAATATATTACCACTATGAAAAAGATTTTCGGAATAAGCTTTGTACTAGTATTCTTTCTTTTTTCTTTTATTACTAAAGAAAATAAATCTCCTCTTGTTCCTATTAATTATGGTCCAAAAGAGTCTTTTGAGCTAAGGGTACATTATGGATTTATCACCGCTGGAGAAGCTAAGGTTGAGGTTAGCGATCAATATTATTATATCAATAAGAAAGTTTGTATGAAGGCAACCTGTTCAGGACGTTCGTCAGGAAGTTTTGATCTCGTTATGCGAATTCGTGATACTTGGACAACCTATATTGATACGGTAAGTAAAACGTCTCAGAAAAGCACTCGAGATATTGTGGAAGGTAAATATAAATTAAAAGAAGTAGTTCAGTTTAACTATCCAGCGAATAAAGCTCTTGTTGATTGGGAAAATCGAAATAAGAAAAAGGGGCATGATGAATATAATATAGTAAATGATCTTCAAGATATTATAAGTGGAGCTTATTATTTGAGAGTTGTTGATTATGATAAGCTAAAAGTGAATGATATAATTGATGTAAATTCTTTTTTTGAGAATAAGCTTTATGCAATGAAAATTCGCTATAAAGGAAAGGAACAAATTAAAACTGAATTTGGTAAAATAAACGCTATAAGACTTGTTCCTATAATGCCAGAAAACGGTTTGTTTGAAGGCGAAAATTCTGTTAGACTTTGGTTGTCGGATGATAAAAATAGGTTGCCATTAAAAATACAAGCAGACATGTTTGTAGGTGCTGTGGAAGTAGACCTTAAAAGGTACAATAATCTAAAATACCCAATTAATTTTAAATAATAATTTCTTTTATAAATGAAAACAAATTCTATAAAATCAATACTTACACTTGTATTACTTTTAGTTTTAACAAGCTCGTTGTATTCAAAATCTGTTGTAATAAAAGGAACAATTAAAAATGCAGACGTATACCCTTATGTGTTTTTATATAAATGTTTTGGAGCTGAAATTGAAAAAATTGATTCCTCCAAATTAGTAAATCAAGCTTTTGAGTTCAAAACAAAAGAAACAATGCTAAGAGGGTTTTATAAAATTGGACTTGACGATAAAACTAATTTTACATTTGTTTTTGATCATAATAATCTAGTTGCAGAGTTTGATTTGAGAACGACTGAATTTAAAGTTACAGGATCAAAAGAAAACGATGCATACAGACAATACTTAATGGTTAATGGAATGCACAGTTCGGAGTTTAAAAAACTTGACGAGCAAGCTCAGAAGCTTATGGAATTAAGAAATACTGATCCTGCAACCTTTCAAATAGAAATAGGAAAATTACAACTTAAACTTGATACCTTAAATAAGAAACTTCGCGAACAGTTGATTTACCTTACTCAATCAAATAAAGGTACTTTCATTGCTAAAGTTGCTGAAATGTTTATTAGTTATGACACAACCTCTCAAAATAATTATTTTAAGAAAGACGAATTTATAGATGAAGAATATTCTAGAGGAGATATGCTAAGTAACAAAGTGTTTATTTTCCTTCAACGTTATTATCAGCAGGGTGATTTAAAAGCAGCTTCTTATCAAGTACTATCGAAATTTCCAAAATTAAATGCAAATAAAGAAATTGCTTATATTTCTTTAATCAAAGGTACTTATCAGCAGGATCAAGAGTTTGCACGCATTATTACAGAACTATATGCGAAAGAATATCCCAATTCAAAATACTCCAATTTTTATATGGCTAATGTCCCTAAGGGCATGCCTAAGGTGGGAGATGTACCCCCTAATATTAAGTTGAAAGATGTTAATGGAAAAGAACTTGCTTTGACTTCACTAAAAGGGAAAGTAGTCTTACTCGATTTTTGGGCTTCTTGGTGTGGTCCATGTCGTAAAGAAAATCCAAACGTAGTTCAAGCCTATATGAAATACAAGGATAAAGGATTTACAGTTTTTAGTGTATCGCTAGATAGCAATAAAGATCAGTGGTTGGCGGCTATAAAAAAAGATGGTTTAATATGGGTTAATCACGTATCAGATCTGCAAGGATGGAATTCTTCCGCAGCCAAGTTATATGGAGTACGTGGTATTCCAGCTACATTTTTAATTGATAAATCAGGTAAAATTGTAGCGGCAAATTTAAGAGGTGCTGAATTAGAGCAAGCGTTAGAAAAGCTTGTTTCTGAATAAAGTTAAAATTATGAGAAAGTTGTAACTATCTATGAGTAAGAAAAACAAAATTCTCATTGTCGACGATGAAATTGATATATTGGAAATGCTTGATTATAACCTTAGTAAAGAAGGTTATGAAGTCATTAGAGCGTTAGATGGCGAATCTGCTATTGTAGCAGCTAAAGAACATCTTCCACAGCTCATATTATTGGATGTAATGATGCCTAAAATGGATGGTATCGAGACGTGTCGAAGACTGCGTGAAATCACAAAACTTAAAGAAGTTTTTATTATTTTTCTGACAGCACGATCAGAGGAGTTTACTGAAATTGCAGCTTTTGAAGCTGGTGCAAGCGACTACTTATCAAAACCTATAAAACCTAGAGCTCTCATAAGTAGATTAGCTGCTTATTTTCGACGTGATCCTAAGCAAGAAAATGAGCCCAGTTCTGTTACTGCTGGCGATTTAGTAATTGATAGATCTAGCTATACGGTTACTAAAAACGGTGAAAAAATAATACTTCCTAAAAAAGAATTTGAACTTTTATATTTTCTGTCCTTACATCCTGATGTAGTTTATGGAAGAGACGATTTGCTAAAATACATTTGGGGTTCTGATGTGTTTGTAGTGTCTCGAACAATTGATGTTCATATACGAAAAGTAAGAGAAAAGATTGGTGAAGGGTATATCACTACAGTAAAAGGTATTGGGTATAAATTTTCTAAAGAGGATTAATTTTATGCTTTTTAATGCTAAAAACATTTCTCTTCTATTAAGTATTTTAATTACCTTACTGCTTTCAGCGGTGCTGAGTATAATTAGTATTGTCGATTTTAACTATTTCCTTTACTTACTTCTTTTTTTTATTTTTAGTTTTTCAGTTATTTATTATATCCTTGAAAAATTCGTTTTTCATGAAATTGAAAATATTTATACCTTATTAGATAAAATAAAAAAGAAGGATTATAGTTTTTTGAAACAACAAGTAAATGCCACAAATCGCACTCCATTAAATAGGATTAAAGAAGAAATTATTGATTTTGCTGAAAAAAAGCAATTAGAGATTGAAGAATTAAAAAAACTTGAAACATTCAGAAGAGAGTTTTTGGCTGATGTATCTCATGAATTAAAAACTCCTATTTTTGCCGCTCAGGGATTTGTTCATACCTTAATTGATGGAGCGGTAGATGATATTAGTGTACGTGATAAATTTTTGAATAAAGCGGCCAATAGCCTTGATGGGCTTAATATGTTGGTACAAGATTTAATTACAATTTCGCAATTAGAAATTGGCGAAATAAAAATGCATCCTCAAAGTTTTGATCTTCTAAAGCTTACAGAAGATATTTTCGATCAGTTAGAAGAATCGGCAGGTGCAAGAGGTACAAAACTTAAATTTTATAAATACAATCCTAAATCCTGTTACGTTTTAGCAGATAAAATGAGAATTGGTCAGGTGATGACTAATTTAGTTGTAAATGCTGTGAAATATGGAAAGGATAATGGAACTGTATTAGTTAAATTTGTAATCGAACAAGATACTGTTGACGTTTCAGTAAAAGACGATGGACCGGGAATAGAACAAAAACACCTTTCGCGAATATTTGAACGTTTTTATAGAATTGAAAAAAGTCGCGCTAAAGATAGGGGAGGTACTGGACTTGGTCTAGGTATTGTGAAACATATAGTAGAAGCACATTACTCAAAAGTAGAAGTGGAAAGTGTAATGGGAGAAGGAACTAATTTCATGTTTAAATTGAGAAAAGGGAAAGTGATAAACAATGAAATAGCCAATTAAGAATAGAAAAGATTAAATGAAGATACCCAATTTTAAAGATTTAATATTATTTGAAGACAATGATTATATTTTGGTTAATAAGCCACCATATATTTCTACACTAGATGATAGAGCTGATACATTTAATATAAAAAAAATGGCCAGAGAATATTCCGACGATGCACAAGTTTGTCATCGCCTAGATAAAGAAACTTCTGGAGTACTTGCTATCGCTAAAAATCCTGAAGCTTATCGACATCTTGCTATGCAATTTGAAGACCGTCAAGTAACAAAAGAATACCATGCTGTAGTAGGTGGCGTTCAAGATTTTAAAGATGTAAATGTTTACCTTCCTATTCATGCTCAAAATAATGGGATTGTTAAAATAGACCGTATAAATGGCAAACTAGCAGAAACAATTTTTAATACACTTAAGGCTTATAAAAAACATACCTTAGTTCAGTGTCATCCTATAACAGGTCGAATGCACCAAATTCGTATTCACCTAACCTGCCTCAAAGCCCCTATCGTTTGCGACGAGCAATATGGAGGTAAATTTATTTACTTATCAGAATTGAAAAAGAAAGGGTTTAATCTTAAAAATGATACAGAAGAACAACCGTTAATTAAACGTGTAGCATTACATGCTTATTCTTTAAAATTCACCTTATTAAATGGAGAAGAAATAGTAGTGGTAGCTCCTTATCCAAAAGATTTTGATGTACTCGTAAAACAGTTGGAAAAGCATTCTCAGTAAATGCTAAACATTGTTGAATAAAATTTTTAGTTTTAAAATAATAAAAATTTTATTCAACAATGTTTTTAATGGATTCGATCTCCTCTTACTTCTAGATTTTTTAAAATTTCGGCTTCGGCTTCAAGCATTTCATTAAATCGTTGCTTCACTTCGTTCTCGGGCATATACTCTTTTGCTAAGTCAAGAAAAGTGCGGTAATGACCAGCTTCAGAAATCATTAATTCATGGTAAAATTTTCGTAGTTCTAAGTCTGAGATATTTTCTGATAACAACCGAAAACGTTCACAGCTTCGGGCTTCAATAAGAGCTGCAATCAGTAATTTATCCATTAACTGATTTTCTTTTTTGCCTCCTTTACGTTCTAGTTTAAAAAGTTCTACCACATATTTATCCGCTCGTTTCGGACCTAGTTTGTAACCGCGTTTTGTCATCTCATGCAAAACCATTCTGAAATGTCCCCATTCTTCTGCAACAATAGGCGTTACTGTTTCAACAAGTTTTTCTTTGTCAGGAAATAAAATAATTAAGGAAATCCCATTAGTGGCTGCCTTCTGTTCACAGTAAGCGTGATCAATCAATATTTCTTCAATATTTTTTTCTGCAATATTTACCCAACGAGGGTCAGTAGCTAATTTTAAACCAAGCATAGTAACAGCGAAGGTATGAAATAAAAAAATAAAAAAACAGCGTGTAATTGAATAAGGTGAAAAAGTAGGAGAGGATTTAATCCTTTCCTACTGAGTTGTAATTTTTATAAAATTTCTAAATTTAAATTTCCATTCATCAATTCTTCGTCCTTTATATCTGTTGAATTGTCGGCATTTGCCTCTTTTTTAAGATCATCATCACTAGCAGAGCCGGCTAGAATAGTTTTTTCTTCTGTAGATAAAATGAAAAGCGTATTTGTTTTTGCACTATTTTCCTGCATTGCTTCAGTGGCACATTTGCGAGCAAATAGAGAATGCTGTACCGCTTTATCAAAATTTCCAGCCTCATATAATTTTTTAGCAAACCGTTCGTGTTTTACAGCAAGTCCTAGTTTACCAGAAAATTTTCTAGTTCTTTTGACTGTCATATGAGTAATGCCAATAGCGTTATTTGTTTTTATCAATATAGCCTTTGCTCTAACTTTATCAACCGCAGTGGCGTCAGTTATAGAGACTAAATAGGTAAGGAACAAGAATAGAGTGGTTATTAACAGTTTGATTTTCATACTTGTAGTCATGTTTATTTGTGAATAGAGAATAGACGCTTATTTTTAAAATATTTGTACCTTTACGCAAAAATCATTCCTATGTTACTGGACGAAAATAAGAATCCCTGGACTACTTTAGAAACAAAAACGGTATATGATAATCCTTGGATTAAAGTGACACAATCAGACGTTTTAAATCCCAAAGGAGGGAAAGGAATTTATGGAGTAGTAAGTTTTAAAAATAAAGCCATTGGTATCGTTCCGGTTGACGAGGAAGGGTATACTTATCTTGTAGGGCAGTATCGTTATACGTTGAATGAATATAGTTGGGAGATTCCAGAAGGAGGAGGACCGATAAATGAAGATCCACTTGAGGCTGCTAAGAGAGAGTTGAAAGAGGAGACAGGGTTTGAAGCAACTGAATGGAAAATGATCGGGCGTATTCATACTTCCAATTCAGTTACAGACGAGGAAGGCTTTTTATATTTAGCCACAGGGTTAAAAGCAGGCGTTAGCGAACCTGAAGAGACGGAAGAATTAGCCGTAAAAAAAATCCATTTGAAAGAGGTAGTAGAATTGATAATGGAAGGCAAAATTACCGACAGTCTTACTATTGCAGGTATTCTGAAAGCGGCTAGAATCTTGGGCTATTAATTGAAAAGAGTATATTAGCGCTATGAAATTTTTTCGAAAAATTTATCAAATTTGGGTTTTTAGTTGGTTTTTAATCATATTCCTGCTGATTTTTCCATTTTTCGTTCTTTTTGTACAAAAAGAAAATTGGAAACCCGCCGGTCAATTCATGAATAAACTATGGGCATATATTGTTTTTGGATTGTGTCTTTTACCTACAAAAATAGTTTTTCATTATCGACCCTCTAAAAGAAAAAGCTATGTCTATTGTGCTAATCACTCTTCTTATTTAGATATTCCTTCGCTTTGTTATGCTTTACCAGGTTATTTTATGTTTATAGGAAAATCATCTCTTGCTAAAATTCCTTTGTTCGGCTTTATGTTTAAAAATTTACATATACCCGTAGATAGGACTAATAACAAGAGTAAATTGGAGACTATTCAAAAGTCATTGGAGGCGATTGATAAAGGTAGGAGCGTAGCTTATTTTCCGGAAGGAACTATTCCTAAAGTGCCACAACCTGCTATGATTGATTTTAAGGACGGAGCATTCAGAGTGGCAATTGAAAAACAAGTACCCATTATACCTGTGACTATTCCATATAATTGTTTAATTTTACCAGATGATGGTACTTA
>JANOTP010000287.1:0-10166 GCA_031416415.1 Cytophagales bacterium
GTTGGGTCTTGGTAATGTTCTTTGGCCACTTTGGCAAGACCTACAATTTCTTTCCCTTCGTTACTATGATAAAAAAGCACCAAATCACCTTTCTTCATTGCTTTGAGATTATTTCTAGCTTCATAATTCCTAACACCGTCCCAAAAAGTTTTTTTATCTTTCAAAAGTTGGTCAAAAGGATATTTAAAGGGTTCTGATTTTACCAGCCAATGGTTCATAGTATTTCTAGTTTTAGTCTACAAACATACTTAACTCTTTGAAGAATAAGTAAAGCCAACGGTAATAATTATTAACTTGTCTCGACTAATTTTTTCTTGTGATCAATTTTAATCATTTAGATTGTCATCAAAAAATTAAAAATAGTATTTTAGTCTTTCTGTTTCAAAAAACACAAAAAACACCTTGACAAACGGGCATATAATTGACATTCTGGAATCCACTGCGGCACTCATGGAGTTGCACGATGAAAATCCATTCAAAGTAAAAGCGATACAATCGGCTGTTTTCAATCTTGAAAAACTTAGCGACTCATTGGGCACAATGAACTTAGAAGAGTTAGGGAAACTTGACGGTATAGGAAAAGGAATCGCAGCAAAAATAAACGAAATCAATGAAAGCGGTTCTACTCAAGAATATCAATCTTACATTACAAATACACCACAAGGAGTGATTGAAATGTTAGGCATTAATGGAGTAGGTCCTAAAAAAGTCCGTACACTCTGGAAAGAGTTGCAAGTGGACAGTTTAGACAAGCTACGACAAGCATGTATCGACCAAAAGGTTTCTTCTGTAAAAGGATTTGGACAAAAAACTCAAGAAAGCATCTTTCGATCTGTAGAATTTATTTTGAGTAACAAAGGGAAATTCCTTTATTCAGAAATTGAAAATTTTGCCTTAGAATTAGAAAAAAAGTTAAAAGAAATTACTGCCTCTACTTTCATATCTCTGACAGGTGAAATCCGTCGTAAAATGGAGATCGTGTCACTAGTTCAAGTATTAATAGGCTCAGATAATTCAAAGTTAACAAAGGAAATACTTGACAATTTCGAATGGCTTGAAAAAGACAAAACCGCTTCTGGGCCATTTGCATGGAGAGGAAAAGACAAAATATTGAATGCTTCAATTGAAATAAAAATATGCTCAGAAAAAGAGTATGTATCACACTTATTTTTACTTTCTTCTGGCAATGCACATTTACAATCGGAAGCTAAAGATGGCATTACCTTCTTTAATTATGTAAAGAAACTTCCTTTTTCCTCTGAACAAGAAATATATGAATCACTTGGAATGCATTATATACTTCCAGAGCAACGAGAGGGCTATAAAGAAATAACCCAAGCACGAGCACATACACTTCCTATTTTATTAGAAGAGTCTGACTTAAAAGGAATATTACACAACCATAGTAACTATAGCGATGGCAAGAACTCACTCGAAGAAATGGCTTTGTACTGTAAGGAATTAGGCTACGAATATTTAGGAATTACCGACCATTCTAAAACAGCAGTGTATGCAAATGGGTTGCAAGAATTTCGTGTAAAACAACAACAAGAAGAGATTGATATCCTTAATAAAAAATTAGCTCCTTTTAAAATTTTCAAAGGAATAGAATCCGACATTCTTACCGATGGTTCTTTAGACTATAGCGATGAGGTCCTTAAAAGCTTCGACTTTATTGTTGCCTCCATTCATTCAGGTTTAAATATGGATATAGAGAAAGCTACTACAAGACTTATCAAAGCCATAGAAAATCCTTATACCACTATATTAGGACACATGACGGGAAGAATATTATTACGTAGAGAAGGTTACCCTGTCGACTATAAAAAGATCATTGATGCCTGTGCTGATAACAAAGTCATTATTGAAATAAATTCTAATCCACATCGGCTCGACATAGACTGGCGCTGGGTAGATTACGCTCTTGATAAAGGGGTTTTACTCTCTATTAATCCTGATGCACATGAGAAAGTGGGCTATCACGATATGAAATACGGTGTATATGTTGGAAGAAAAGGAGGGCTTACAGCCAACATGACCTTCAATTCTTTTTCATTAGAAAAAGTTGAAGAATGGTTTAAAGAAAAGAGGAAATAATATGACCAAAATTCTCATTCTACGCTTTTCCTCAATTGGCGATATAGTACTTACCACTCCCGTCATTAGAGCAGCCAAACAGCAGCTTAAAAATGCCGAAGTACATTATTGTACCAAACCTAACTTTAAGACACTTCTTGAAACCAATCCTTTTGTAGACAAGGTTCATTGTTTAGAGCGGTCTTTAGGAGATTTAATAACCGAGTTAAAAAAAGAAAAATTCGATTATATAATTGATCTTCACAACAACCTTAGAACGAATATTATAAAAATAAGGCTTGGTGTAAAATCTAAAAGCTTCGATAAATTAAATTTTAAAAAATGGCTTTTAGTAAACTTTAAAATAAATCGTCTTCCAGACATTCATATTGTAGACCGATATATAGAGGCTGCTTCTGACTTGGGTTTGAAAAATGATGGCCTAGGATTAGATTATTTTATTCCGAACCAAGATACTATAGATTTATCCCTATTGCCTTTACCGTTTCGCTCGGGATATACCGCTTTTGCCATTGGAGCACAACATTCAACAAAACGGCTTCCTGAGCATAAAATAGTAGAACTTTGCAAGAAAATAAAAATGCCTGTTTTATTACTGGGAGGCAAAGAAGATTTGGAAGTAGGGAATAGAATTATCGAGGAACTTTCTACCAACCCAGAAGTTATTGTTTTAAATTGTTGTGGCAAGTATAACCTAAACCAGTCGGCCTCTCTTGTAAAGCAATCGAGAGTAGTAATAAGCCACGACACTGGTCTTATGCATATAGCCTCGGCCTTTGGCAAAGAGATTTATTCTATTTGGGGAAATACGGTACCGGAATTCGGCATGTATCCTTATAAGACCAAATTTCACATAATCGAAAACAAAGAATTAACGTGTAGGCCTTGTTCTAAAATTGGTTATTCAGAATGTCCAAAAGGGCATTTCAAATGTATGAACGACCAAAACTTCAGTGAACTCATTTTACCCCTATAAAACCAAAAAGCCCCACCGGGGAGATGGGGCATTTTTTGGACTAATAAACCTTACCTTATTAAAACAATTGAAAACTTCTTTTCAATCAATTATATAACGCAATAATACATTGTTTAGTTCAAAGATACTTGAGAATCACGCAAATGGGTATAAAAAAAACCTTGCCGCTCAGGTAAGGTTTAACCTTTTGTTAAGGATAATTGAGGAATGTAAGAATTATATCTTTTTAACATCTACTGCATTTTGCCCCTTTTTACCATCCACAATGTCGAAAGTAACCTTATCGTTTTGACGAACTTTATCCTTTAAGCCCGATACATGAACAAAAATTTCACGGTTTGTTTCATCTTCTTTAATGAAGCCAAAGCCCTTGCTCTCATTGAAAAATTTTACTATTCCTGTGCCCATATTATTATAATTTAACCATTCTAAATATACTAATTTATTAAATTAAAAAATAGTTTGGAGGTAAATTTTAAGAGGAACAGATTTTTTATATGGAAAAAATAAAGAAATCTAACTACTTAATTTTTTTTGCTTCTTCAAGCAATTTTATAATCTTTTCTTTGTCAGAGATCTGCTGTTTAGCGAGTTCTAATTCTAGTTTCAAATGCTCTATTTCAGACAAATGCTTGTAATATTCAAGTCTAATTTTCTCGTTTTCCGAATCTTTTCCAGAATTTTTTCTATCCCACTTATAGATTTCTTCTGTGGAAACCTGTAATATTTTGGCAATCTTTTCTAATCTATCGACCGTCAAAGATATCTGACCACGTTCAATTTTACCATAGGTTGAATAATCAATGCCTAAATCATAAGCGATAGATTCTTGGCTAATCCCTTTTGAGCGACGTATGTTTTTAATATTTTCGATTACTTCGGACATTTGTATTCCTTCAAATTAAGTTCAAATGTTGTAAAGTTATTAGTAAAGCAAAAGGCATATAAATTATAAAATAGGATTATAAATACTTGTTTTATGCCAAATACATTACATAAATATACAAACGAATATTATGCCTATTTGTTCCTAAAAATAAACAAAATAAACAACCAAATTTAAAAATATTCAAAAATTATAAAAATTAAGGATATTGTAGCTCTTACAAAAAGATCTACTTGAGCAAAAATTGTTTAAAATCAGCAAAATTATTACTCATAAGTATTGCTTTTTTCTCTTTCGCTAGTACAATTTTAAGTTTTTCTGGAATTTCTATTTTTTGGTTTATTACATCTTCTACTATATCAATAAACTTTGCAGGATGAGCCGTAGCTAGGAAAATTCCTGTAGCATCAGATTTTGTTTCTTTCAAATAATCACTAATTCCTAAATAAGCAACTGCAGTATGAGGACACATTATATAACCTGTTTCAGCAAAAATATCCTTCATAGCTTTCTTAGTATCATCGTCTGTATAAGACTTACCTACTATTTCTGCTTTTGTTTTTTCGATATTACTATCAAACAAAGCTTGAATTCTAGCAAAATTGCTTGGATTACCAACATCCATGGCATTAGAAATAGTGGCTACCGACGATTTAGGCTCAAATAAACCCGTCCACAGGTATTTAGGAACTATATTATTGGCATTTGTGGCTGCTACAAATTTCTCAA
Source organism: Cytophagales bacterium (assembly GCA_031416415.1). Lineage (GTDB taxonomy): Bacteria > Bacteroidota > Bacteroidia > Cytophagales > Cytophagaceae > JANYCO01. The sequence continues at coordinate 4,689 of JANOTP010000287.1, forward strand.
CGGGCAACCCCATTCTTTTACCTATCAATCCAGCACAAATATTTCCAAAATTACCACTAGGAGTGCAGAATATAACCGGCTTGCCTAGTTTTTTTACCTGAGCGTAAGCATAGAAATAATAAAAAGACTGAGGAATTAGACGGCTAATGTTAATAGAATTTGCAGAAGAAAGATTCATTTTTTCATTCAACTCTTTATCTAAAAAAGCTTCTTTTACCATTCTTTGACAATCGTCAAAATTACCATCAACCTCTAACGCAGTTATATTCTGACCAAGTGTAGTAAGTTGTTTTTCTTGAATCTCACTAACTTTTTTACTCGGGTATAAGATTGTTACTTTAATTCCAGGCATATTTAGAAAACCTTGTGCTACTGCACTTCCTGTATCCCCAGAAGTTGCTACTAATATATTTATTTCTTTTTTTTCTTTTTGAAGAAAATAAGACATTAAGCGAGCCATAAATCTTGCGCCAAAATCTTTGAACGCAAATGAAGGACCATGAAACAACTCTAATACATATAAATTATCTTTTACATGTAATATGGGCGCTTCGAAGGTTATAACTTCGTCAATAATCTGTTGAAGATCAGCAGCAGGAATATCATCTCCTATAAGCGCTTTGCTTACTTCGAAGGCTATTTCCTTGAAGGATAAAGTGTCAATAGAATCAAAAAAACTTTTTGGCAAAACAGGAATAGTAACAGGCATAAACAAACCATTATCGGCTGGAAGGCCTTTAAATACTGCTTCTTTTAAACTTACTGTTTCACTAGGGCTTTTGGTACTATAAAGTTTCATTCTTCTATCGTTTTTAAAATCCTATACTGACTATTTCAGTAGGCTGTTTTTTATAATAAGAGTGCAAAGATAATGAAATATTTATTCTCCAGAAAAATAAGGTTAGAGCAATGAAATAAATCTCACAATAGGGTTTAAAGACAATTTCAGTAGTTTTTCCTACCTTTATGGGAATTATGCCAAAGTATAGACTGTTAAGTAAACCTGAACTAGACGAACTCCAAAAAGAGTTTGTAGAATACCTGATCCTTAACGGAATTACGGCAGAAGACTGGGAACATTCAAAAGCTACTAACGCTTCTAATGTTGAGCAAATAATAGAACTATTTAGCGATGTGGTATTTGAAAGTATTCTTAGAAAAATAAATTTTCTAGAGTATAGAGAAAAATCTTCTATTAAAATTTTTCAATGCTTACCTGAAAAGCTTGTGGTTGTATCCATGGAAGCAAACGATTCAGAAAACGTTGATTTTACGAATTCAGAATTTATTAAAGAAGCAAGTATAAATCCTCCTTATACGTTAAAAGTATTTACTACAGATAAACACTATAAAAGGGAACGCGAATCAGAATTATTTGAAATGCTTCAAACTGGCTGTGTTATAGCGGATGACAAACTATTCAAAACACTTTGTTTGTCTTTAATAAAGTAATTTTATTCTAAAAGAACTCAAAAAATAGTATCTTTGAAGTAAGGGAAACACTATGGCTTCAAAATCAAAAGGGGTTAAGCTTAAAATATTTTTTTTTACTCTTATCCTAATTATATCCTATTTGGGCTACAAGATTATAATAGGTACTAACACTTCTATTAGTGCCGAAACGTATTATTTTTTTGTATCCGAAAAATCTACCCCTGAAACGATTGCAGACACATTGAAAAAAAGGGGGTTTATGCCTAGCAGATTATCTTTTCGGCTAATGGCTTCTTTCAAAGACTTGGAAGAAATAAAACCTGGCATGTATGAAATCAAAAATGGCTGGAGCAATCTTAAACTTATAAATCATTTCAAACTTCATAAACCTAAGCCTACTATTTTTATAACACTCCCGTCGTTACAAAGCCGACAAAACGTGGTCTACACCTTATGTAAAGGCACTAACATTCATCCTGACGACGTTTGGAAATTGCTCAACGATAAAAAATTTACAAACGAACTTGGAGGATTTAACAAAGAATCTATCTTCGGTATTTTTTTACCTAGAAACTACAGAATTTACAAAAGCTCTTCTGCCGAAGATTTACTCAAAAGACTTTATCAGGAATACTTATTGTTTTGGAATAAAAATAGGCGAGAGCAGTCGTTAGACATGGGATTGAAGCCCACAGAAGTATATACATTAGCATCAATCGTATATTCTGAAACAAAATTAAAAGACGAGATGCCCATAATTGCGGGGGTTTATCTAAATAGGATCCATAAAAATATGCGGCTGGAATCTGACCCAACCCTAATTTATGCAACAAGAAAATTTTATGCAAAAAGAGTATTTTTAAAAGATAAAAATATCAACTCCCCCTACAATACCTATAAAAACAAAGGTCTTCCTCCAGGCCCAATATATACTACACCCACATGGGTCATTGACCAAGTATTGGAATACGATGGGCATGATTATCTCTACTTTTGCGCCAATCATGATTTAGCTGGTGGACATGTATTTTCAGAAACGTATGATGAACATAAAGAAAACGCTCGTCGTTATCATGATAAATTAGACGAAGAAAATATTTTTTAGTCTACTCCTGCCTTTACTACTTTATCATTATATTTACAAAAAAAGTTAACTCATGGGCATTTTCATTAACACCAAAATAAAACTTATTGAAAAAGGAACAGGTCTTCCTTATTCCGGATCCACTATCTCTGTGAAGCTTTTTGATAAAGATCCCTTAACCGACGACTACCTAGGCGAAGCGGCTCCAGATCAAGAGGGCAATGTCCTAATCAAATTTGACCTTGATAAAATAAAATCTCTTGACACGCCGTTAGAACAATTTCCCGACCTATATTTCAAAGTTTACAAAAACGATATACAGTATTTCGAAAGTCCTCTTTTGGATGATATCGATACTACTCAAGAAGGCGAATTCAGCTTTACCGAAGGAAAAGTAATCGACCTAGGAACATACCTCATTTAATGTTTTTTTGTTATATTTAACAAAGTATCCTTTTACATGAAAAACATTGTTTCAGGTTTTATCCTTTGTTTTTATTTACTAATAGGCTTTAATCAGGCATCTTATGGGCAAAGTCCAAAAGACACCCTTGTAAACCATTACTTAGAAATTGCAAAAGGAAAGGTGGAAGAAAAGAAATTTTCAGAGGCCAATGAACTATTCAAAAAAATTTTTGCGCTTAAAGCTCCCGTTCCAGATGAACTTGCTTATTTCTATGGGTATACTTTATTAAATCTCAAGAAATACTCCCAAGGCAGAAATGCACTGAATAAATATTTAGACCTGTTAGGAAACAACGGACCTCTATCGCATAAAGCCATAGAAGCTCTCGAAAACGTTGATTGCCAAGAAACGGGTTATAAAGATTTATATATAGAATGCGATATTTGTTATGGAGATTCTACGATTGAAATAGCCTGTAGACAATGTAAAGGAAAAGGCATTGAGATCTGTCCACTTTGCAAAGGAAGTGGCGTAGCCGTATCTAACAATAATTTCGGAAGCAGTTACCATTCTTGTCAACGTTGTGCCGGAGAAAAAATAATACGATGTACGATATGCAAAAAAACACTGAAAGAGAAAATAATTTGTTATAACTGCAACGGGAAAGGACGAAAAAAAATACGTCGTAAATGTTAGCTTTTTAGATTACAAAAAAAATGAATTTAGAGATTAAGGCTTGGATAAATGCTTTTCGACTACGCACTTTGCCACTTGCAATAGCGAGTATTGGCATGGGTGGATTTTTGGCCGCTGCGTATGGAAGTTTTAAAATAGAAATTTTTATATTTTGCATTCTTACCACGGTGTTACTTCAGGTACTTTCCAATCTTGCGAACGATTACGGAGATTTTATAAATGGGGCGGACCTTACTGGTCGAATAGGCCCTCAACGTGCCGTTCAGTCAGGAATAATCAGTCCTGAAAAAATGAAAAATGCCGTTATCTTATTTGCAGTGCTCTCTTTTATATCTGGCGTTTACCTTCTTTATACGAGCGCTGCACTGGAAACTTTAAATGCTTTTGGACTTTTTTTGGGACTTGGCATATTAGCCATCATTGCTTCAATAAAATATACTGCGGGAAAAAATCCTTATGGGTACTCTGGATTGGGCGATATCTCTGTGCTTATGTTCTTCGGCTGGACAGCGGTATGTGGAAGTTTTTTTCTTCAAGTAGGCACTCTTTATACTGAGCTCCTTTTACCTGCTACCTCCTGCGGATTATTTGCTACTGGCGTCTTAAACATCAACAATATTCGTGATATTGAATCTGACAGAGCCGCTGGCAAAAAAACCATCCCTATGCGATTAGGCAAGGATCGTGCTGTTTGGTATCACATTGCGCTATTAACAATAGGCATTTTATGTTCAATTTTATATACAATAATTTGTTATAAAAGTCCTTGGCAATTTCTATTTATGATATCCATCCCACTTTTTATTGTTAATATTGTAAAAGTAAAAACACTAGAATCTAAACACTTAGATCCATACCTTAAACAAATGGCGATTAGTACACTTATATTTGTTTTTAGTTTTGGCACAGGACTACTTCTATCCCTATCATGAGAAAATCCGAAAGCAGAGTTGTAATCATTAGTGGAGTAGCAGATGCTATAGCAATTGCTACTATCCAAAAATTTTGTCAAGATGGGGCTAAGGTTATTCTTTGGGATTTAGACGAATCAAAAGGGAAAATTACAGTAGCTAATTTTAAAGCTCAAAAATTTAATGTGGAATTTCAAAAAATCGACATTACCAATATCGAAGAAACAGAAAAAAAAGCAAAAGAAATACAAGAGAAACATAAACGTATTGACGTATTAATTAATAACGCAGGAATCAGTACTGAAAAAAATGACGCCGATTGGCAAATCTTAATCGACAAAAGTCTTAATGGTGTAATGAATTGCATAAAGGCTATTTCACCTTATTTACTTTTGAACAACTCAGGAAGAATACTCAACACCACAGCATTACTTGGACTATATGGCGATATAAATCAAGCAAATTATATGGCTGTTAAAAATGGCGTATTAGGAATTTCTAAAATTTGGGCGCTTGAACTTAGCAAATATAATATCACTGTTAATACCATTGCTCCTGGCTATATAGAAAGTGAGTATATAAATAAAAATACTGCGATGGTATTAAAATCGATAAAAGAAAAAATACCTGCTAGGAAAATTGGTACCGCTCAAGACATTGCTAATGCCTATTTCTTTCTCGCTTCAGAGGAAGCGTCTTATATTACAGGAACAGTTTTAAATGTAGATGGCGGATATAATGTTTAGTCCTGAGTTATCAGTGTAACGTAAACTATTTTCCTAAATACTCAGGACTAAAAACTCAATACTCAGGACTAAATGAAGATAGGTTTATTTTTCGGCTCTTTTAACCCCATTCATATTGGACATTTAATCATTGCCAATACCATGGCGGAGAATGCTGATTTACAAGAAGTATGGCTGGTGGTTTCTCCTCAAAATCCTTTT
>JANOTP010000288.1:0-3604 GCA_031416415.1 Cytophagales bacterium
CCAAAGTGTCCTTTATTCTGTATAACCCACAGGGTATTTTGGTAAAACAAAAAGATTCCGAAGGAAACGGAATAATAAGCGTTAATATAAATACAAATAACTTACCTTCAGGTATTTATAATTTATTTGTAAACGATGGAGTTAAACAAATAAGGAAAAATATCATGATCTATTAATTTTTTCAAAATCAAGTTATGACAAAAAGAGTTAAATCTTTGATCTTATTTTTACTAACAGGTATAGTTTTATTTACCTGTAATAAAAAAAAAGAAGGACCTTGTGAGTATGATCTTAACAAATCAAAACTTTTTATAAAAGTAGTAGATAATAAAGGGAATAAAATTCATAAAGCTAAAATTACAATTTTTAATACTTATGAAAATTATCAAAAAGCTATAGCCTATAAAAATGATCCCCAATATGCAATTGACTCCGTTTATAGTGATAGTACAACTGCTGTAAACCTTTTTATAGATCCATTTACGGATCATTGGATTTTGGTTTCCTATTATAACTCTACTGAATTAAAATATTACAGCAGTGAACTTACCACAAGTAAAATAGACAAACTCCAATCTTGTTCCGATTATCATTTTACGGTTGTAATCGAACCTGTCGGTGCAACAGTTTCTTTCTGGACTCCATCAGGAATAAATCTTCCTATTACCATCCAGCTTAATAATAAATTGGATAGTTTAAAAGATTCAACATTTATTGCACCTGTTGATTTAGCAAATCCATTATACCCAAAACAAACTTCATTTATAGTAAAGGCAGGTACTTATCAATATCAAGCCACCTCTTTACAGGGATGCTCTTGGCAAGGTGAAGTGACTGTAACAGATGGTCAATATTTACCTGTTAAACTTGAGCCATGCCAACGCGCATTATTAGCTATTTATTTTAGTACTAGTTCAGCTATTCCAACAGCTAAGCAAACGTTAGACGTATACATAGATAATAATCCTACTCCTATAGGAAAATTAACTGCACCGGTATCAACAACTATTGTGAATTCTTGCAATACACCCTTTGCGGCACCAAACGTATTATATGTTTATTTAGAGCCAGGTGTTTCCCATACTTACAAGGTAGTTTCGGGACCAGGTGCTAATGCATCGCCTTGTACATGGTCAGGAACTACACCAATACTTAGTACCGATTGTTCATTAAATGCTCCAATATTATTAGGAACAGGGTGTAATTAAAAAGAGGAGAACAAAATTTATTGTTCTCCTCTTTTTAAAAATATAATATAAATGTAATTATGCAACCTTCAACTGCTTACTAAACTTTGATTTATTGATGCGTTCTTCGGCATAAACACGTGTAAGCACAAACTTTTTAGTATCTTTTTCTGAAGGCAGATGAAACATAGCCTCTGTCATAATAGCTTCACAAATTGAACGTAATCCACGGGCTCCTAATTTAAAATCTACCGCTTTTTCGACAATAAATTCAAGCGCATCTACTTTTACTTCGAGTTCAATATTTTCCATCGCAAACAGTTTTGTATACTGTTTCATCAATGCATTTTTAGGATCTGTTAAAATCATTCTCAACGTATCTTTTGACAAAGGTTCAAGATAAGTAACAACAGGTAAACGTCCGATCAATTCAGGTATTAATCCAAACGATTTTAAATCTTGTGCAGATACATATTGCAACAAATTGTCCTTGTCTATATCACTTGAAATATCTTTTATAGCAAAGCCTAGTGGGCGAGTATTTAGTCTTGAAGAAATCATTTTCTGAATTCCATCAAAAGCTCCACCACATATAAAAAGAATGTTTTCAGTATTAACTGGAATCATTTTTTGATCTGGATGTTTTCTGCCTCCCTGAGGAGGAACGTTGGCTGAAGTACCTTCCAGTAGCTTCAACAAAGCTTGTTGCACCCCTTCACCACTTACATCACGTGTAATGGAAGGATTGTCAGACTTACGTGAAATCTTATCGATCTCATCTATATAAACAATTCCTCTTTCTGCTGCTTCCACATCAAAATTGGCGGCTTGCAATAAACGAGAAAGTATACTTTCCACATCTTCGCCTACATAACCCGCTTCTGTAAGTACTGTAGCATCTGCAATGCAAAATGGTACGTCCAACATTTTTGCAAGTGTTTTAGCAATGTAGGTTTTACCTGTACCAGTTTCACCAACCATTATGATGTTTGATTTTTCAATCTGAACATCATCGTCCTTTGTTTTAACTTGCATTAATCTTTTGTAATGGTTATAAACCGCCACCGACATTACTTTCTTGGCATCATCTTGACCAACTACATATTGATCTAAGAATTTTTTCATCTCAACAGGCTTGATGAGTTTAAACTTAGGATTAGCAGTTTTAGGTTTATGTTTGCCATCTTCAGAAAGAATTTGATTTCCTTGTGCAATACATACATTACAAATATGAGTATTGTTCATGCCCGACAACATAAGTTCTACATCTTTTTTCGGTCTACCACAAAACGAACAAGTTATCTGAGCCATTATTGAAATTTTGAATTATGAATGTTTAATTATTTGTTATTAACTAAGAAATTACTTAACATAAAAATAATAAAAATACCTGACACCAAGCCGTAATTCAAAATTCAAAATTTTAAAATTAGAATTTAAAACAAGCAAGTGTCAGGTATACAGTAAATTAACTGTTATTATTTTTTAGTCAACACCTCATCAATTAGACCATATTCTTTAGCCTCTACTGCTTTCATCCAGTAATCACGATCAGAGTTATTTTCGATGGTTTTAATATCTTTTCCTGTATGTTTAACAAGGATTTCATATAATTCAACTTTCAATTTCATGATCTCGCGTGCTGTGATTTCAATATCCGAAGCTTGTCCTTGTGCGCCACCAAGAGGTTGGTGAATCATAATACGAGAGTGTGGTAAAGCCGAACGTTTGTTTGGAGCACCACCTGCTAGTAAAATAGCTCCCATAGAAGCTGCCAAACCAGTACAAATAGTCGCAACGTCTGGGTTCACATATTGCATGGTATCATAAATTCCAAGACCTGCATATACGCCACCGCCAGGACTGTTAATGTACATTAGAATATCTTTTTTTGCATCTACAGATTCCAAAAATAAGAGTTGTGCGATAATAATGTTCGCTACTTCATCTCCTACTGGCATACCCATAAATATAATACGGTCTGATATTAATCTTGTAAATACATCAATAGCCCTGAAATTACCAGGTCGCTCTTCAATCACATAGGTAGTCATGTCCTGAATATTAGGAACCGTCATACTATCGATTTTGTTGATGTATTGATCTACAATATTACTGCCTAGGCCTTGACCTTTAATGGCAAATTTTCTGAATTCTTGTTTATTTAGCATATCGAATCAAAAGTGTGTTTTAATCTTTACAAATCTAATAAAAAACTATATTTTGCAAAGAAGATTCAAAAATGTTTCCAGATTAATTTTCAGGAACTAATCTGACATTTTGATTGTCTTAGCCTTAAATAATATATTATCTATGATAAAAATGAAACTAACCGCCTCTATTGTTCTAATTGCTTTCTTGTTCTCTTGTATGACCAATATTGATAGTACCTCCAGACCTGAGTCCCTCTCTAATGC
>JANOTP010000289.1:0-12284 GCA_031416415.1 Cytophagales bacterium
AGCGGATAATTAGACAAAGAAGAACGACTTCTACAACAGCGCCAAACACCATGTGTATCCAAGTCTCTCCCGCCAAATTAAACAACATAAAAGGAATATACACCGCAGCTATAATGATATTTACCGAGCGATTTACTTTAGCAGGCAGGGCAACAGAAAGGAAAATCATCAGTGCCGGAATTGTCACTAAGGCAAGTGCTGCGAAAAGAAATCCTTGCGTAATATCAAATTCAAATACCCTCCCTGTTTGAATATCTTCTATCTTACTCGGCATATATAAGTGGAAATAATCAAGATAGATAATGAGAAACATCAAACTCGTCCATAGCATAGCAAGCTTCAGTTTCAAACTGACTTTGATATCTTCCAGTGCATTTTGTGCTATTTTTTGTGTATTCATAGATTATCAATTAAAAATTAAATCCGAAATGCAGCCCTGGTTCAGGTGTGTATTTTGGCCACTTGTCATCTTTTTGTTTAAAACCATCAGGCATTTCAGTGTGATAAGCACGGCCAGCAATACCAAGTGATGGTTCTATAAAAAACCTATCCTTAAAGAGTTTAATGTGATAGCCAATTCGGTTAGTGTTGAATAAAATGAAACCATTACCCACCTTATCACCGTTTTCATTCTTAAATGTTTGCCACATCGGCGTTGCATGTACTGCTACGTAAAGACCTTTCCAAATATACCTTTGATAAGCTAGGCCAATTCCATATTCTCTTATATAACCAGGAAATTTCTCTTCAGGTGTTCCGTATGCCTTATTATAAAATGGGTTAATGCCAAGAGGCCAAGCATGTTTCCAAGTTATTAGTTCAAGTGAAATTACATCTTTTCCTGTAATCCGATAGCCAACATTGAGTTGAGCGAAGCCGGGGGGGTTTACGGGTGCTAAATTACCTAACAAAAATAAGGTGCTGCCCACAAAAAACTTTTTGTAAGTGCTGTCTTGTTTGGCATATTGTGCATTCACCAGTAAACTGCTTGTTAAAACTAATACAAGTCCAATCCATAAAATTTTCTTTTGCATATCTTTTTTTAATTGATGTTAAACGATACGGCAAAAGTAGATTGGCTTGTTCCTAAAATTCGTTCACTTAAGTTAAGAAATGATTTACTCTTTACTTTTTTCCAAAATTCTTGCTCTTAATCTACTCAGCGATTGTGGTTTTATACCTAAAAAACTTGCTAATTGGTGCTGTGGAACACGTTGAATAAGGTCTGGTCTATTTTGTAGTAAGTTCAGGTATCGTTGTTCAGGTGAAGAAGTCTTAAACTCGTCAAAGTCTATTTGTTGTTTGGCCAACAGTTCTCCTGACAATATTCTACACATTATTTCAAATTTAGGAAATTTAGTAAATATTTCAACTCCCATATCAGGGTTTGCAACCGTTAGTATGGTATCTTCTACACAACTTATGAAATATTCAGACGGAGCATTATTTATTACACAATGCGGTGTCAGTTCTTCCATTTCTGTAAAAAAGGCGGTAGTTTTTTCTTCACCATCTATGATGTAATATTTCCGTATGCATCCTTTTAAAACAAAATAGCAATCTCGTGATTTCTGTCCTTCTTTGAGTAAAATAGTCCCCTTCTTAACAGAGCGGAATATGTCTAACGAAAGTATTGCGTTCTTCTCATCTTCTGTCAGAGAAATGTATTTTGATATAAAGTCAAATAGTATGTCTTGCATTGTTTTTATATGTTGTGATGTTATTGCCTTCTGTTACACTTGCCACCAACGAATGTATATAGCCACTCATGGCCCCTGTTTTCGTAGGCCGTGCCTACTGCTTAACTATACTGTAAGGCGTTCGGTCCAATACGACAAAACCCCAATGTAAAAATCAACTCAAACAGAATACATCTCAAAACTATCTGATAGATGTTTATTGAATTTCTATTTTAAAATATACACGAAATACACTTCCTACGTTTGGAATGCTCTCTAATTCTACCTTACCTCCCATTGCCTCCAACTGTGTTTTAACCATGTAAAGACCCAATCCTTTTCCTTCTACGTGTGTATGAAACCTTTTATACAAACCAAATAACTTTTCTTTGAAACGAACAGTATCTATACCAATCCCATTATCCGATAGTGTTAATAAAATATATTCACCAGACACCTCTGTTACCATTTTTATTTCAGGCACTTCTCCTGGTTTACTATACTTAATAGAATTACTAAGCAAATTGTATAAAATACTTTCGAAGTATGGCTTAATTACTTTTACTTCGGGAGCTTTGTCAAAATTAAAATTAAAATGGGCTTTCGTTTCTTCGATCTTATTTTCGAGTCTTGACATGATGGCAGCTACTACAGTTGCAAAATTCATCACTACCAATTCTTGCTCTATTCCTTTATGAACCTCAAGTACCTTGTTTAGATCATGAATAATAAGATCAAGATCTTTACTCACTTCGACTATTTTATCCAGAAACATATTATTTTCTGCGTCTAGTGATTTTTTATTTACAATACTTGAAAGCCCCAAAAGTCTAGCTATAGGACCACGCAAATTATGAGAAACTACATAGCCAAACTGCTCTAATTGGTTATTATTTTTAGTTAATTTACTATTAATCTTAACTAACTCTTCTGTTCTTTTATATACGGTATTTTCAAGATCTACATTATATTTCTTCAATTCTTCATTTTGAATTGCAATAGTATGCTGGGCACTTTCAAGTTTCTTATTTTGTATTTCAAGACTTTCACGATGTACATGAAGTTCTTCGTTTACTTGAGAAAGTTCCTCATTAACCTGTGAGAGTTCATTATTTTGCTGTACAATTTTTTGATTACTATTTATAATTATCTCGTTTTGTTTACCAAGTATAGTATTATTTTTTTTCTGTTTCCGTAAAAAACCAAAAGTGCCTAGCGCTACAATTACAAGTAAGCCAACTAGACCCATTGTATATTTTTTTATTACTGCCTCGTCAGCTAATTTTTGTTCCCTTGCTGTTTTTTCTATTTCTAGCAACTGATTTTCTCGTGACTGTTTTTCGATAGTAAGTAATTGTACTGCTCTACTTTGTTCTAATAAACCAATCTCACTTTGTTGTTCTAGAGAGGCTGCTTTTTGATGAGCAATTTCAAGTAGTTGATCAATCCTTTGTTTATCCAGCTCCTGATTTCTAATTCTTATCAATTGCAGATCTCTTGCTTGTTTAAGCAATTCTATTTGCTTAGCCTGTATAATATTTTCTTTGTCAATTTTTTCTTTTTCAAGCTCTGATCTACGATAAGTAGATTCTTTCATTTCTTTTTCTGCCTGAATTTTTCTAATTTCACTTTCCTTTTTTTCTATTTCTACTTGCTGCTCTAATACAACTAAATTTTGCTTTTGTTCCTCCTTTATTAAGCGATCTTTAGCTTTATTATAAAGGTCATTGTATATTTTAAATTCTTTAATTTTCTTTTTCCTAAGAAGCAATTCACAATAAATTCTATAACTAGCAATTTTTATTTCGTCTGCACGAGGTTCATCTTTCGATTGTTCAAGTATTTTTAATGCCCTTTCCACTTTGAGTTTTGCAGGATTATGAAATTCTCCGATAAGATCAGTTGCGGCCATATAGTTGAGTATATTAGCAACCTCAATATTTTTTTTCTGTTTCTCCCTTATCTGCAGAGCTCTGTTCATATACTGACTTGCTTCTTCCAGCTCTCCTGAAACAGTGTGAGTCAATCCAATACTCAATAGTATATCAGCTAATTCATTTTGATTGATGCCCGAATTTTCCATGTCGATAATCTCTCGACACTTACTAAAATACTCCTGAGATTTTTTAGTATTACCAATTTTTTTATAAAACGAGGTAAGGTTATTATATATAGAAACTATGCCTACTTTATTGTCAACAGTGGCATATTCGGGTAGGAGTAGTAAAGAATATTCAATTGCATCGTTAAAATTATTATTTAGAACAGAAAGATTAGCTATTTTTTCCAATGCCGTTATTACCTCTCTAATTTCGCCTTTGTCTTTTTTATCTTTTAAAATATCTTTCCAAAGTATCAACGCTTTATCGTACTCGCGTAGTTCTTCATAACACATTGATAAATTTTTAAGAATAAAAGTCTTTTCAGTACTAACTTTTTCCTGCTGATGCAAAACCAACGCCTCCTTATAATAATCAATAGACTTACGGTATACACGAAGATTTTGGTAGTTAAGCCCTAGTTTAACTAACAAACTTATTTTTTGATTTGGTTCAGTTGTTTTATTGTATTCATTTATAATATCAGGAATAGTTTGTGCATTAGCATATAAAAATGCCAATGCACAAATTATAAAACATACCATTTTTTTATAAAACAATTTCATTTATTTACAGGATTTTTTCTCATCCTCCTACTTCTATTAAATCAATTTTAGTATTGAAAAATTTTATTTCCATACAATCCAAACGTATCCGAAACCGAAACCAATACCACGACGTTTGTTATTTTTGGCAAAATGATAGTAAACTTATCATTTTGCTCTGTCATAAATTCATTCCTAAAACTTAGTATTAGGCCAATCAATAAATGAAATACCTAATAGAGTAGTTTTATCACCAAACTACTTACAAGATAAGCAGTATCTAACAGAATATTATTACCATTTTTAGCTAAATAATATACACTGACATCTAACTACGAAAATTCTCATTTATGACTCTATTTTACGCGTTAGTTCCACTCTTGCACCATTATTTACATAAATTAACTTTATAGAAATATAAATAGGTATAGAGAGGCTATCAATCACTCTTACTTGTTTGAAATTAATTAATGGCGGTGTATTGTAATACATTTCTTTTGGAGTTCTAATCCCATATTTTGGCCACCGCATCCATTATAGTCATATACTTTACGTGAAAATAAGGATAACGTTCTATAGTATTAATATTCTACACTGATACTCTCTATTCTTTTTTGGAAGCTACCGTTACATGCATATTAAATATAGCTTCTAGCGAATAAGAATCCGTTACTTTCATCTTCTTTTAAATACTTACTATTGTCTAAAATACTATCCTTTTGTGTCGAGGTTACATTTATATTACTACTAATAAGTGCAAAAAAAAGAAGGTTTTTCACTAGATTTTATTTTATTATTACAGCAGAGAAATTTAAGATTGCTATCTTTTTTGAAACAATTAGCTACTCAATATAGTTGGTTATACGTATAAAAAAAGGGCCAGTTAATCTTTACAATGAATATTAATCGTCTTATAAAAAAACCCACTACGTAGTGGGTTTTTTTATACTATTTATTATAGAAATTATCGTATTACCTGCACCCAACCTTTGAAGCGGGTACCTGTATCAAATTCTAAATCGTAATAATATACACCGTCCGATAATCCTTTAAAGTCATATTTATTATCATACGCTTTAGATTCAAATACTCTATCTCCCCAACGGTTGAAAATTCTTACTTCTGAATTGTCCGGAAGTGAAATAACTTCAAATACATCGTTATGGAAATCACCATTAGGAGAAACCATATTTGGAATAAAGAATTTACCTGGCACTTCTAATATAAGTGTATCCAAACAACCATTTGCATCTCTAATAAATACTGAATGAGGCCCTGGCGATAAATTAGTGAACGATACATACGTTTGACCACCAAGCGTATCATTTAACGTTTTATTTACAAAAGCCGTAGGATTGTCAATACTCATTTGATAAACATCTTTTCCAAGAGGCCCTGGGAAAGGTGTACCTCCTTGAAGATTGTATATAATTACGGATCCAGTACTTTTATTAATATCACTAGCAAGTGCAATAGAAGACGTAGTGAAGCCCGCAGGTTGTGGGACAAATATTCCTGCATAACCAGCATTGAATAAGGCAGCAGTTTTTACTACTGTATAAACGGTAGCACTTGTATATACACGGAAAGAATCGACCGCATAATTAAGGCATGCCTGATCTGACATCTGAAGAATATGATTGCCACCACTTAATCCTGTAAATGGCACGGCAACATTCGCATTGGAGGGTCCGCCAGTACCTACTGAAACAGGGATTGTTCTATCTGTAAATAATGTATACGTAAATGGTTCGCCACCGACAATTTTTATGGATACAGAATCCACTGTTATAGAACCGTCGTTACCGCCTGGACAGGTAGGAGCAACAATTGATAGGATTGGAATCCCTCTTGGTACATTTAAAACAGTTACCGTAGTATCGTCTGAACAACCTTGAGCATCTCTTACATACAAGGTAGAAGTAGTATTTACATTTACAGGATTCACATTTGCAGGGACAGTAGATAGGAAAGGGCCAGCACTATTTAAACTGTAAGTATAAGTAGGTGTTCCACCAGTAGCTGCAAAATAATTAATGGCTCCGTTTGCTCCACAATTCGAAGCTACAGTTGACACATTGGAAAACAACTCTGGTGAAGAAGTAAAAGTAACAGTAGTATTAGCAGGACAACCTTTCATGTCTGTGACTGTAAGAGGATATGTACCCGCACCCATACCATTTCTAGTACCGCCTAAAGCTATAGCAGAACCATTAAAAGTATAGGAATAAGTTCCCCAGCCACCAGTAGCCGCAGGAGACATCGTAAATACTCCAGTAGAAGTACCAAAACAAAATGATGGTGGTACGATATTAGGAGCTGTTAGTGCTGTTGCGGGTTCATTTACTGGAACATTTACAACAGTATCACGGCAACCGTTATTGTCTTCTACTATTAAATCATACGTTAAAGCACCAGCTACTCCTCCTGCAAGAGCAGAATAAGTATGTGCACCAGCAGCAACATTCGCTGCTACAGCAGTACCAATTGTATTTAAATATAAATCATAGGTAGCAGTTCCTCCAGTTACGTTTACAACTATGGAGCCTAATTCACCTTTACAACGTGCATCATTAATGCTTGTAGTAGTTAAAATTAATTCTGTAGGAGTGACGATTGTAAAATTAGCAGACGTATTACAACTGTTACCATTATCTCTAACATACACCACGTGTGGACCAGCCGAAATTCCTGAAAGCGCTGTAGAAGTTCCTGCTGAAGAAAATAAAGTAAATGGCCCTCCAGCTGCGTCTATCGAATATTCATAAGTTGCCGTTCCCCCTGTTACCGTCAAGGTAGCAGCTCCATTATTGCTGTATGAACAAAGAGCAGAAGCTCCTGTAACTACCGCTGTAAAAGGTAACACGGTTATAGTAACGGGAATTGCATTACTTACACATCCAAATTGATCTTTTATTCTTGTATTAATAGTAGTAGTGCTACTAAAAGGTCCTTCTGAGGAAGGTGTTGTTGTTACATAAGAAGCACCATCTGTATAAGAATAGCCTCCTGTTGGGTCAACTACAAAAGGAGCATCTACTGTAATAGCGATACTCGAATTATTCCCAGCACATATAGTAGAGGGTGTTGCAAGCGCAGAACCAGTAGGTCTTGCTCTAAAAACCACATTTACTTGGCCTGTATCTTTACATCCATTCACATCTGTACCTATAACATTGTAGGTAGTATTGACCGCTGGTGTAACTCCAAAAGGATTCCCTGTAAACAAAGTAGCAAAAGAAGCACTTGTCCATTCGTAGGTTAGTGCGCCAGCTGCAGTGAGCAAACTAGTGGTACCTTCACAACGATTAACAGGCGTTGGAGTAGTAACATTTGGCTGTGATAAGGATACTACATCCTGACTGGCTGTCCTAGGACAACCATTTAGATCAATACCGGTTACAGTATAAGTAGTATTTATAGAAGGGACAACTACAACAGAAGTTGTTGTCTGTATACCAGGGATAGGAGCCCAATCAGTGATTGAGCTAAAGCCTGTAGCAGTCAATGTAACGGGACCAAAAGTTCCTACGTTGTTTGCACAAACTATAGTATCTGGTGCGTTTATATTTGTGTTATTAGGAAATACTGTAACCACGATAGACGTATCTAATGTACAAGTACTCACCACTTGGAAAGGAAATGAAGTAGTAGCTGTTACAATCGGACTTGTAAAAGTGATGGTAGCACTACCTGGAACATTTGTAAGTGGGCCACCATTGAAACTATATTGATAACCTGTACAATAAACTGGATTACAAATAAAATTGACTGTAATATCAGTAGTATTATTAGGACATATTGGACTAGGATTTACTGAATAGGTGATTCTAGGTTTACCTAAAGTATCCAACTGAACAACAATTGGATCACTCACACAACCTGTTTGATTTCGGATTCTTACGGTAACCGTTTGAGGAGCATTAACAGTAAACAATGAATCATTGTCACCTGGTATAAGATAAGTAGCACCATTATCAAAAGAATACTGGCATGGAGTAGCCCCAATAGAACTACAACTAGTCGTAGAGCCGACAAGATTTACAGTTTGTCCGGGACATACATTCGCAGTTAATGGAGTAACGGTACCAATTGGTCTAGAGTCTGCGGGAACAGTAACAGTAACAGGGTCACTCAAACATCCATTAACATCTTTAAATATAACAGTTCGTGAGTAATTACCAAAAGCAGAAACGGTTTGTGTTTGAGTACTTAACGTACCAAAACTTAAACCATTGTTCCATGAATAGGGTTCAGTAGGATGTGGAGTCCATCCGGAACCAGGAGCGGCCGTCCAAGTGATGGTTACGTTTGGAGGAAATCCTGTTTGACAGATAGGATTTGGGTTAGCTGTTAAGCTAACTGTTGGCTTTTGTTCATCAATTACAAAAGTTTGCGTCTTCGAACAATTGTTAATATCTCTTACTGTAACTGTATAAGAACCAGGTGCGAGTCCACTTCTATTTTGAACGTTATTAGTACCAACAATATCTGCCCAATCATATGTATAAGGTGCAGTGCCCCCTGAAGCTGTAATTGATATTGCTCCTTGAAATGGGAAAATTACTGGGCAGGGATCAGGAGTAACATTACCATTAATTGACAGAGTATCTACAGCATTTATTTGAATTAATTTAGAACACACATAAGAGGTTTTTGTTGCTCCAATAGGAGGTGTTGGTACAATAGGAGTTTTAGCCGTTAATACATAAAAACCTTCAGGAATTGTACCGAAAAAAGCAGTAGCTACTCCCCCAGAAATATTAATATTAGCAGTTCTTGTATTTGGGTTGTCTGTCCCTGTCAATAAAACCTCCACGCAACCAACACAATTAGGCATTGTGGTGGTAATATTTGCCGTTATGTCTCCAGTAAAACCTCCGCATACGGGAGTAGTGATACAATATTGCATACTAAAAAACCCTCCATCAGAACAATCTGCTACATTACAGACCGTTTGTGAAAAGCCATTTATAGTTGATATAACTATAGCGATAGTTAGGAATAGTATTTTTTTCATAAAGCAGGGAGTGATAAATTATTAGTCAATTGTAACCTGATACTCTGTTGTATTTTTTGCTGAGTCAACTATATATAACTTATAGAAACCCGCATATAACTGTTCTAGCAGAATTGTATTAGTACCTTCTTTTGTAATAGTACCTAAAGAAGTATTAGAAACGGCAATCACTTTAAATGAACCTGATCCATTTTTTATAGTTATAGTAATCGATGCATCTTTAGCCCCTGGGGAAGATGGACGTATGAACGTAACTTCTGGTACTATCCCTTCAGTGGATGTGTTTTCAAAAGAACCATCCGTTTTGAATATCATATTTATTGATAAAACACAAAAACAAATAAGTAGGATAATAGTAATGTTCTTATTTAATATATTCATAATTGATAGAGTTACAAGCCCTAAATATAGGACTTAATTTGTATAATAAAAATTACTGAATCAGGTTTTTATGATATTTTGTGCCAGTTTATACTTACTCAATAGCAAAAAGTAACTGTATCAAATTATGTTTTTTTAACAGATTAATTCGTTTTATAAGACAATAGCATGAAATTTTATAACTATTTATCTTTTTCCTTTAGTATTATTATTTCTACCTGGTCGAAAAGATTTTTTAGTCTTTCTAGTTTTTGAAGGAGCATTTTTCTTCTCATGAAAAGCACCCATGAATGTAGGGTCATCTTTTTTTCGTAAAGCATCTACCTCTCGAAGTATTTCTTGATTTTCCTCAAAAGGAGTTTCTTCAATAAGCACCTCCTTAGGAATGTCAGCTACTGGAACCTTCATTTTTATGATTTTTTCGATTTTGCCCATGTGGTACATTTCTGCCTCATTGGCAAAAGTAAGCGCATCTCCTTCATTTCTAGCCCTACCTGTTCTGCCTATTCGGTGCACATAATCTTCGTAAACCACTGGCACATCAAAATTTATTACATGACTTACCAATGAAATATCAATCCCCCTAGCTGCCACATCTGTAGCTACCAATACTCGAACCTCCCCTTCTTTAAATGCCTCTACCGAGTTGATTCTAGTGTTTTGACCTTTATTGGCATGAATTACTTTTACTTCACTGTCTATTTTTCTACTTATAAACTTGAAAATATTTTCTGCATTTTGTCTGGTCCTTACAAAAACGATCACTCGATGAAACTCTTCCTTTTTCCTCAAAAAGTGTTGTAATAAATTAATTTTCGTTTTAAAATTAGGTACCCTATACAATACCTGCGTTACCGTTTTTACTGTAGAAGCCTGAGGAGTAGCTTCTATCTTAAGTGGAAACTCTAAAAACTCTTCCGTAAGCCGTTCTATTCGCTCCATCATGGTTGCTGAAAAAAGCAGGTTTTGTCTTTTGCGTGGCACCACTTCCAAAATCTTACGAATTTGAGGCATAAAACCCATATCCATCATCTTATCGGCTTCGTCTAACACAAGCGTGTTCAACAATTTCGTAACCAAAATTCCCTTTAGGTAGATGTCCATAAACCTACCAGGAGTAGCAACAATAATATCCACACCTTTCTGAATATTTTCAATTTGGGTTTTAGGCCCCACACCACCGTATGCTACGACAGAACGAATATCAGTATATTTTGAAAAGTCTAGAACAGAAGCATGCACTTGCATGGCTAACTCACGAGTAGGAACCAATATCAACACACGAGGAAAATCGCCTTGTGCAAATTTTATCTTCATTAAAATAGGTAAAAGATAAGCAGCAGTTTTGCCAGTGCCAGTCTGAGCGATCCCCATGATATCATGCCCTGCAAGAATCTGAGGAATTGCTTTTTCCTGAATCTCTGTAGGTTCTGTATACCCTAGATCTGCTGCGGCATTAAGAAGTTGTTTATTTAATTTAAAATCGTCGAAGGTCATTGGGGAAGTTTTAAGTAATAAGTTTACGATTAAAGGTTTAAAGATTAGATTTATTATTTTTCATTTCAATACTAGCCTTTATTAACAGACATTTAATTTTAAATAGTGAACTATAAACCTTAAACATTTAACTTTGAATTGTAAACTTTAATAAATCTTATGGAGAGTATACTAATTCTAAATGCAAATATAGTAAACGAAGGGAGAATCTTTGAATCAGATGTATTTATTGAACAAGGTAGAATTAGCAAAATAAGCCCTAATCTCTCTTCCCTAAAGGCCGACAAGGTGATTGATGCCAAAGGAAAATATCTTATCCCTGGGGTTATTGACGACCAAGTTCACTTTCGGGAACCTGGACTTACGCATAAAGCTGATATTTATACTGAAAGCAAAGCTGCAGTGGCAGGTGGCGTGACTAGTTTTATGGAAATGCCTAATACGGTCCCTAATGCACTCACACAAGAACTCCTTGCCGACAAGTATGTTATTGGCGCCAATACTTCATTGGCCAACTATTCATTTTTCATGGGTGTTTCCAACAGCAACTATGACGAAGCCATGAAAACCAATAATCAGAATGTTTGTGGTTTAAAAATATTTATGGGCTCTTCCACGGGCAATATGCTGGTAGACAATATCAGTACATTAGAAAAAATATTCAGCGATACAAATATGTTGATTGCAACGCATTGCGAAGACGAGGCGACTATAAGGGCAAATACAGCATTGTACAAAGAAAAATATGGTGACAACATTCCTCCTTCCTTTCACCCAGAAATCAGGAATGAAGAAGCATGCTTAAAGTCTTCTTCAGTGGCCGCAGCACTAGCCTATAAACACAATACTCGATTACATATTCTTCATATTTCTACAGAAGAAGAATTGATACTTTTTAGAAATGATATTCCTTTAAAAGAAAAAAGAATTACAGCAGAAGTATGTATCCATCATTTATTATTTGATAAAAGCCATTATGATTTATTTGGTAATTTAATAAAATGGAACCCTGCAGTAAAAGAGGCTCGACACAAAGAGAGCTTACTAAAAGCTCTTCTCGACG
>JANOTP010000290.1:0-11993 GCA_031416415.1 Cytophagales bacterium
GTTGTATGCTTTTTTCCGTCCTTCTGGAGTTCTGAAAGCATCACTTCTAGCAGATTTTAGAATTGTTCCACCTTTTTGAATGATATTACTTACGGAGTGATTATCCATTTCCATGAGATCGCCGTTTATCATTCCGTCATATCCTCTAATGATCCCATATACATCCAAGCCATAGTAATGACCAGCTCTTACGACTGATCTAATACAAGCATTCATTCCTGGAGCATCTCCACCTGATGTAAAAACAGCTATTTTCTTCATATTTCTCTCAAACACTTAAAAAACCAAGGTCAATTTTAGCAATATTTTTCATCTTTTAAAAATATTGACTTTAAAAAAAGTCGATAAAGTGAAATTATTCGAAATTGATTGTAGTGTTTGGTAATAAAGCTTTGATTTTATTTTGTTCTCCCTTTGGGATTTCGTTGCCTACTAAAATGAGTGTTTTAAGCTTTTTTAGATTGGCTATTTCTATTGGCATGGACGTTAGTTTGTTAAATGCTAAATCTAACGTTTCAAGGGAAGAAAGCATTGCTACAGATTTAGGGAATGTTATAAGACCATTTTGTCTCATATTCAATAGTTTAAGCTGCTTTAAATTCCCGAATTCATAAGGAAGGCTACCTACTTCATTTTTGCTGAGATTGAGCTCTCTAAGTCTATTCATTTTGCCAATAAAGGCAGGTATGGAAGATACTTTATTACTACTAAGGTCTAAAGAAATAAGTCTGTCAAGTTTTCCAAATTTTTCTGGTAGAGCACCTTTAAGTTTATTGTTGAAGAAATTTAATTTCACTAAATAACCTAATTTTTCTGAGCCATCAGGTAAATCAGAGAGTAATTTTGAGCTGAAATCGGCGCAGTATACTACTTCAGGTTCTACAAATGCAGCATCTAAGTCAAAACACTCAGACATACAGGTTTTTTCTAATTTGTCAAGGGCTTCACTTTTGCCATTTATCATAGCAGAAACAAGATCACTACACATTTCGCTGCTAAAAAAACCCATTTTTTTACCTAAAAGCTCTTTTGCAGTGGCTCTATGGTAATAAGCATCAGCATAATCAGGCTTTAAACTAATAGCGTTCGTAAATTCGGAAATTGCTTGGATGTAATCTTTCTTATTTAAGCTGGCTAATGCATTCTCATAGAATGTTTTAGCGTCAGGTTGGTTAAATCCTGAGCAGATAATAAAAATAAATCCCAAAAATATAGTAACAATCCTTTTCATACGCGCCTTCTCTTAGTTCCTTGTTTTGAAGTTTACGAAAACTTTTAATAAATGTTTCTTTTTTGTTTATAGCTAATAAACTAAATATTGATAAAGTCTTGAAAATTATTGAATAAAGCTTAAAAATAAGTTATCCACAAATCTAAGAATTCATAAGATCTTCAATCTCATCGGCTTCAATAGGAATATTTTTCATGAGGTCAAAATTATCTTTTTTCGTTATAAGTATATCATTTTCAAGTCTTATACCTAAGCCTTCTTCCTTAATATACAGACCTGGTTCGCAAGTAAAAACCATTCCTTCTTTAAATTTTGCATAAGAATCACCCACATCATGTACATCAAGCCCCAGAAAATGAGAAGTACCGTGCATGAAGTATTTTTTAAAAAGAGGTTTCTCCTTGTCTTGTTTTTTTACATCAGTAGCATTCAAAATTTTTAGTCCTATTAGTTCTCCCGTTACAATCTCCGCTATTTCCTTATTATAAGCGCTTAACGTGTTCCCTACTTTTAGTAGTTTGATTGCTGCTTGTTGTATTCTAAGTACTGCATTGTACACTTGTTTTTGTCGTTTACTAAACTTGCCATTTACGGGTATACAACGTGTCATATCGGCGGCATAATTGGCATATTCAGCACCGAAATCCATCAGTATCACATCGCCTTTTTTACATTCCTGATTGTTGTCTGTATAATGCAGTATACAAGCATTCTCACCTGAAGCTATTATAGAACCATAAGCCGGACCTCGCGAACGATTTTTTATAAATTCGTGTAAAATTTCTGCCTCGATCTCATATTCTTTTACTCCGGGCTTTATGAATTTAAGCGTTCTTCTAAAAGCTTTTTCGGTGATCAAACAAGCTTCTTGTAGTAATTTTATTTCAACCTCAGATTTAATTTGTCGAAGTTCCTGTAGGATAGGAGCAGAGCGCTCATATTCATGAAGAGGATATTTTTTCTTACACCATTTTATAAATCGGTCGTCTCGGGTTTCTACAATTTTTCCGGCACGAGAGTGTTCGTTTGTATTGAGATAAATTCTTTCGCTTTGAGGTAATAAAGAATTTAAAATAGATTCAAATTGAGAGCTCCAATAAACAGTTTTGATACCTGAAATTTCTGTGACCTGTTTTTTGCTAAGTTTATGGCCTTCCCATATAGCAATATGTTCGCTAGTTTCTTTTACAAAAAGAATTTCTTTTGTGAGTGGATTTTTACTTTCTGGGAATAATAGTAAATAAGTCTCTTCTTGATCGATTCCTGTAAGATAAAATAGATCGTTATTTTGGCGAAACATCATTACTCCGTCAGCATTGGTAGGCATAATATCATTGGAATTGAAAACGGCCAAACCACCATCTTTTAATTTGGAAGTATATTTTTTTCTGTTTTCAACGAAAAGTTTGTTATTAATTGGCTGATAGCGCATGTTATGTTAAAATTTATTCAGTTTTAATATGGCAGTAAAACAATATACTGTAATATTGTCAAATAATCTATAACTTAAGATTTCAATAAAATTAGCATAAAATATAATATATGAATAAAATTATTCTGGTTTTATTATTCATCCTTAATTTAAACTCAGGTTTTGCGCAGGATAAATATTGGATCACCTTTAAAGATAAAGAAACTACGAGTTATCAATACAAAGAATACCTCAGTGAAGAAGCCATCAAAAATAGAACTCATTTTGAAATTCCTCTTTATCAGTATTCGGATGTGCCTGTTAATGCTACTTATTTAAAAGTATTAAGTGATAGAGGAGTTGAACCTATTTTTTCTTCACGTTGGTTAAATGCAGTGTCTGCTTTTATGACTAAAGAACAAGCCATGGAAATAGAAAAAATGGAATTTGTTTCTGAAGTTTCACCTATTGATGGCAATTTAATAACTACTTCCTGTGCGGTCTTAGTAAATCCTGCTTACGTACACATCGCTATGAAGCAGATGCAAATCAATTCTTTTATTGAAGATTCCCTTACAGGAAAAGGTATTGTAGTAGGAGTTATTGATGCGGGTTTTTATGAAGCTCAAATTGATAAAATGTTAAAACATATTTTTGATGAAAATAAAATTATTGGACAAAAAGATTTTCTTGCCCCTGAAAGAGAAGATCTGATCACTTCAAAGGCTACCAATGCTGATTATCATGGACGAAGAGTATTAGATATGATAGCTGGCTATAATGCTGTAACAAGAGAGCTTACAGGTATGGCCACGGGAAGTAAATTTTATCTTGCCCGTACCGAAGACGGCGACAGAGAATTTCGGGGTGAAGAAGATACTTGGATAGCAGCTATGGAATGGATGGATAGCAAAGGAGTTAGACTCATTAGTACTTCACTTGGGTATGCCATTAAAATGGATGATCCTACTGATAATTATACCCAAGAAGAAATGAATGGCAAAACAGCCCGTATTACAAAAGCAGCTCAGATTGCTACGGAAGAGAAAGGTATTTTTGTGGTTGTATCAGCAGGTAACGAAGGAAGCAATCCTGGTTGGCAAATAATTTCTGCACCTGCAGATGCGAAAGGAGTATTATCGATCGGTGCTACAAAAAGCGGGAGTTGCGAACGAATAGAATATAGTAGCATCGGACCAGAATTCTTACCTTATATGAAACCCAATGTATCCTGTTATTCGCCAGACGGTACTTCTTTTTCAGCACCTGCTGTGGCGGGCTTTGTAGCTTGTTTAATGCAACGTGCACCGAATCTTAACAACGTAAAAATAAAAGAAATCATTGAAAAAAGTTCTCATTTATACCCTTACGGAAATAATTATATTGGATATGGAATTCCTAAAGCTTCAAGGGCTTTAAAACTAATTTCTAACCCTTCACTCACTTTTTCTACAGCTTCTGTTAAAGAAGTAAAAGGAAAATCAACATTAATTAAGTACGATAAAGTGAAAAAACAAGAGGTAGTACTTTTTCACAAGAAAAGTGAATTTATTGTTATTGATCAGGAAATAGCTTTTTTTAAGAAGGGTAAATTAAAAATTCGTAAACCTGCCAATGCTATTAGAACAACGGTATCCTACATGGATAACGTATTGGAAATATTTTGGAAATAAGTGGAAATTGTAAATTAAAAGTATGGTATTAATTGTACTTCTTTTTATCTGTCATTTTCTAGGCGACTTTACACCTCTTAGCAATGCTTGGATGCAAAGGGCTAAACAGTTTGGAAAACCACTATTCCCTATCCTTATACATGCTGCAATGCATGCTTTATTAATGCTTGGTGTATTACTTTTTTTTACTACTCCACTGATGGCTTTAAAATTAGCTCTATTCCAACTTATAGCTCATTTTCTAATAGATACTTGGAAGGGGAGAATGAATGGCTGGTTTCCCTCTTTACAAAATAATTATGAAAAGGGATATTGGATGATCTTTGGTGTTGACCAGCTGCTTCATCAACTAACTATTGTGATGATGGTTTCTTATTTAAAATAATTATTTTAGCTTTATTAAACCTTTTGAAGGTAATAAAGTCTAATCGTTGAATTTTATCCGGACAATTCTAATGATCTTTAAAAACAAGGGTTTGTTGCTATTATTATTTTGTTTTTTCCTATGTATTACCTTTTTAGGCAATGTAAAGGCTGAAATCACAAGTGATTCTGTAAAAATTAAAAAGATTAAACGGTATATCCGTCCCAGTATATATTATAATAGTTTTACAACTCCACAAAAAGATCTAGGGGATTCACTTTTAGGATCCTATCGTTTCAAACAAAGAAATCTTGGCTTTTATGTTCCCGTACTTACCAAAACATGGATAGACGAAGATTCTATAAAATTGAATACTTTTCATTTACTACTTACTGGAAATTTACAATCCTCTCGTCCTTCTTTCAGCGAGATAGATCATCAGCATAAGGTTTATAAAATTACGTTGGGTATGAGAGCTATTTATTCGCAGGGGAAAAATATTTGGTTTTTTCATTTTTCGCCCTTTATAGCACAAGACGACAGAACCCTAGAGGCACCTACCTATCGCTTTGCCGGTGGGCTTTTGTTTAATCGTACAGTTTCAAATAGTTTTAGTTACCGTTTAGGAATCGAACGAAATTATACTTTTGGAAGAAAATTATATTTGCCCGTGATTGGTTTTCGATTTGGTCAATTGGATAAATTTAATGTCAGTATACTTTTGCCTAGAAGTGTTTCTTTTAATTTTCCTATGGGTAAAAAATGTTATGTAAATATATTTGCAAAACCGAATGGTGGTGTCTATACTATTAGCAATAGCGATAGTTTATACCCAAACTTTGGCAATAAAATTACGTTCGCTCGGAAAGATATTATAACAGGTGCTCAATTTAATATTCGAGCAGGTAATATCTTTTCTTTTTTTATTAGTAGTGGATTTACTCATAATAGAAATATTTATTTCTTTGATAGGATTGAACCCAACGGTTCAAAAAAAGCGGACATCACTCGAAAGGTAGCTCCTGGACTATTCGTTAGTCTTGGATGTGTGATTCAATTAGGAAAGTCTAAAAGGGTGTACAACGACCATGTGATGTACGATGTATTTAATATTAATAATCTCTATACAACTGGATCTAGTACTCAAAATCTTGACGTTCCTGCCAATTCAAAAAATTATAAAATAGAACAGTTAAACAAAATTAAATACAAGGATATTGAAGATTTAATTGTAGATGAATAATATTATTTTTCTTCGTCTTGCAATTGCTTTTGATAGATCTCGTAGTACATACCTTTCAAATTTAACAATTCATCATGTGTGCCTTGTTCTGTTATTTGCCCTTCATGAAGCACTACTATTTTAGTAGCAAGTTTTACAGATGAAGCTCGGTGTGAAATAATCACAGAACTTCTATTTTTCATAATTCGCTCTAAGTTAGTCAGAATTTTATTTTCAGTACTCGTATCCACTGCCGATAGACAATCGTCGAGTACTAATAGTTGCGGATTTTTTACCACCGCTCTAGCTATAGACAATCGCTGTTTTTGTCCGCCAGAAAGTGTGATTCCTCGTTCGCCAAGTATCGTATTAAATTTATTTGGAAAATCTAAGATGTTATCGTAAAGATCAGCGTCTTTAGCAGCCTGTACTATAGATTGTTCCTCAAGATTGTCTGCACTGAAAGCTATATTATTGCGAATGGTATCGGAAAACAGAAAAACATCTTGGGGTACATACCCTACTTTGCTTCGGTACTGTTGCACGTTAAGATCCTTTAAATTTATACCGTCTACATATATTTCCCCCTTGTTAGGATCATACATATGGCACAGAAGATTGGCTAGTGTACTTTTCCCAGATCCCGTATTGCCAATTATAGCTAGCGTTTCCCCATGATTTATCGTAAATGAAATATTTTTCAATGCTTCAATGCCAGTGTCTGGATAAGTAAAACTAACGTTTCTAAATTCAATGTCTCCCTTCATAAAAGGAAGTTCAGTAGTTCCAGATTTTATGTCTGATTTTATTTTTAAAAATTCATTGATACGTCCTTGAGAAACCTCTGCTCTTTGTATTTGACTACTGGTCCATCCCAGTGAGGCTACAGGCCAGCTCATTCTATTGAGGTAGAAAAAAAATTCTGCAATATGTCCAATTCTTATATTTCCTGCAATTACTTCCAAGCCTCCAATATAGACTACTAATATATTGCTGGCACCAATAAGCGTTAAAATTGCGGGGAAAAAGAGCGCTTGAATTCTGCTAAGTTGGATAGAACTGTTTTTATATTCTTCACTTTTCGTTTCAAATTTTTGGATAGAATCTTTTTCTCTAACAAAAGATTTTAATACTCTAATTCCAGAAAAAGCTTCCTGTACTTGTGTAGAAAGATCGGATTGGTTTTTTTGTATTTCTTCCGAAAGTTTCGTCATTTTATTGTGTACAAAATAAATACACAACGCTAGTAAGGGTAAGGGTAATAGAGTAAAAATAGTTAGCTTTACATTTACTATAAGCATAAAACGAATCGTAACAGCAAAAATGGCAACTAAGTTTATGCCATACATAATACAGGGGCCTAAGTAGTTTCGAACAAGGCTTACATCTTCAGAAATCCGATTCATTAAATCTCCTGTATTATTTTTTTTATAAAACGAGAGTGGTAGTTTTTGGTAATGATCATAAATTTCATTTTTAAGATCATACTCTATTCTTCTAGAGATACTGATGATAATTTTTCTATAATAAAAAAGGAAAAAACTTGCAGCAATGGAAGTGCCAATCATTACTAAAAAAAAGTAAAGTATTTTACTTTTAAAGGCTATTAGTAGTACTTCTTTTTTTGAGATATCATTTGTATTCCTGTATAATTTAATAAAATCTACCACTTCATTTAGAGCATCGCGTGTGAGAGGGGCTGCATAGGTAGCAAAAATGTTGTATATGAATATAAATACTATTCCCGTGAACAGCTGATATTTATATTTTAACAGGTATTTATTTAAAAATGCTAGTTCCTTCATGAACGTTTTTCTTCTCTTTTAAAACAATTCTAACATAGGTTTGCTAAACTATGTTAGAATTGTTAATATTGTATCCTGAAACAAAGATAAGATAACTATCAGGAATGTAGAAACAGATTTTCTGTTTCAGTAGATATTTTAAAAATCGTTCTTTAGACATGCTAAACAGAAGGTTATTGAGAATTAAAGTGATGCAGGCCATCTATGCACTCTATCAGTCCAGAGAATCTAACTTTGAGTTGGGTTTGGAAGAAATAGCAGATGCTTTTTTACCTGATCTTAATTCAATGGAAGTTCAAAACCATGAACTTTTGAAAAAGAAAAAAGAAGAAGCCTCTGCTTTGTATGAAAAGTCGTTTCGTGAACCATTAGAATATACTATCCAAGAAAAAGACGTTATCATTGCTGTTGAAAACGCCAAATCCACTTATAAACTTCGTGTAGAGAAAGATATAAAACATTTCCGCAAGCTAATGTTGGAAGATGTAGATAATATCAATTACAAATATCTTGAAATGCTTGGTTTCTTAATTGCGCTTGCAGATTTTGTGCAAGTAGACGAGGAAGAAAAGAAAGCAAAATTAGTGAAAGCAATTCCTACAGCCCTCAAGGAGCTTAAGTTACAAAAAAACGTAGTTATAAATTCTCTTCTTGTAAGTAAAGATTTCGAGTTACAAAGAATCAAAAAAAATGTTGAATTGGACGCAGCATTTGTAAGAAATACTTTTAGAGAATATATTAAAACAGACGAAGAATATAAAAAATATCAAGAGCTGAATGAAAGTTCTGTTCAGATCGATAGAGATATTTGTCTTTATATTGTAAAAAGCATTTTTCTGAAAAAAGAAGCCGTTGTCATTCATTTTGAATCGGACGATTTAAACTGGACTGAAAACAGTTCAATTGTTAAGAGTATGGTAGTGAAGACTATCAAATCGGTAGGAGAGGGTGATGTTGCAAAAGATATCCTGCTTGACATTTCTCCTAATTGGGAGGAAGATAAAGCTTATTTTATCGATTTATATGACAAAACCGTTCAGATGGACGAAAAATTAGAACCACTTATTAACGATAGGTTAAAAAATTGGGAATCGGATCGTGTAGCTGCAATGGATAAGATTATTATGAAATTAGCTACCACCGAAATGATTATTTTCCCAAGCATACCAGTGAAAGTATCTATAAATGAGTTTATTGAGATTTCTAAAATATATAGTACTCCCAAAAGTAAGGTTTTTGTAAATGGTATTCTCGATAGCATTGCAGCCGATCTGGCTAAAGATGGAACGATTCGTAAGAGTGGTCGTGGGCTTATTGACAACAAGTAATTTTGCAAGACTGATAATATTTATAATTTTGTAGAAACAAAGACTAAAACAATTAATGAATATGGCAAAAACTATAAATTATACTTTACTACTTATTGCAACTTTTATAACATTAGTTGCTTGTAATTCAAAAGAAAAAGGTACTTCTGATGGTGATTCTTTAGCGGTTAAAGGAGACTCCTTACAACCAAAAACAGAGCAGTCAAGCACTCCTAATGGTAGTATGCCTCTAACAAAAATCGAATTTTTAGAATCTTCTTTTGATTTTGGGAAAATTGACGAAGGCAAAAAAGTAGACCATATTTTTAAATTTAAAAATACTGGTGAAAATCCTTTAGTATTGCAAGATGCAAGAGCTTCTTGTGGGTGTACTATTCCTGAATATACGAAAGATACCATTGCTCCAGGTGCAGAAGGACAAATCAAAGTGATCTACGATAGTGCTAACAAAGAAGGTAAAATTGAAAAAACAGTAACTGTTACTGCTAATACCGAGCCTACTACAACGGATATTAAAATTAATGTATTCGTGATAAAAAAAGTTTCAGGTCCATACAACAAACAATAATTTAAATAAATATAAAAATGTTAGAATTCGTATTATTACAAGCTAAGTCATTTGGAAGTACCTATGGGATGCCTATGTTTATGGGCGCAGCCTTTATCGTGATGTATTTTTTTATGATACGTCCACAACAGAAAAAAGCTAAAGAGCAAAAAGCATTCAGAGACGGTCTAAAAAAAGGTGACAATATTGTTACTATTGGTGGTTTGCACGGTAAAATTTCAAGTGTAGAAGAGGATGACACTATTGTTGTAGAAGTCGACAAAGGTGTTAAACTTAAATTTGAGAAATCGTCTGTATCAGCCGAATCTACCAAAAAAGTAGCCACAGGTATAGAACTTGCTAAGTAGTATTTATTGCCTCCAGATTTTTGTTTTTTACAGCTATTTTGTTGTATCTTAGAAAAGTCTGGAGGTTTTATTTTTATAAAAATTCCGAATAAATCCTGACAGATTATAACTAAATAATTCTGAAACTTGATAAAATTTCTAGGAATAAAGAAAGGTGATTTTAAAGCGATTTTGTTTTGCATTTTTGTTGCAATAACTTTTTGGTTTTTTAACGCCATGTCTATAGATTATTCTATTGATGTTACACACCCCTTGGTAATACAATATGATCAGGAGCAATATGTTCCTGTTAGTAAACTGCCATCTAAAATAAGGTTTAGCACTACTGCTTCTGGATGGGATATTTTTACAAAAACAAATTTTGTTAATTCTTCGCCTATAGAATTGCAACTCGATGAGTTTAAGAAAAGAAAATACATAACAGCCTCCCGTCTCAAAACTATAGTAGCCAAGCAGATGAAGGGTATTCATATCAATGAAATTTTGGACGATACTATTTATGTGAATTTTGATAAATTAAAATCGAAAAAAGTAAAACTTCAAGTTGATCCTAAAAGAGTATCCTTAGCTGAGGGGTATCGACTTTCGGGCGTAATATTAGTAGAGCCTTCAGAAGCTATTGTTACTTGCCCTTCTTTATTAATGAAAAATGTACCAGATATAGTGAATGTAAAAATAGACAGTAAAGATATTTCTGGAAAATTTGAAGAAGAATTTCCTGTAACTACATCACTTGATAAACAAGTAAAATTTAATATTGAAAAGGTAAAAATAAAATTAGAAGCACATCAACTGGAAAGAGTTGAAAGGGAGTTAAAGCTGGTAAAGATAAATTTTCCCAAAAAGAAAAAAATAAAAATTTCAGAAGATAAAGTAAAACTTATCTATTATGCGAGAGCAGCAGATTTGCCATTGATTGAAATACAGAAAACCGAAGCACTTATAGATTTCTATTCTTTAAACGATAAGGACAAAACTATAAAAATCACACTAAAAAAGGTACCTGAATTAGTACAAAATTACCAGTTCGAACCGGCTGTAATTGAAATTTCTTATGAAGAATAAGGTATTGAAAATTGGTATTACTGGAGGGATAGGTTCTGGTAAAACGTTGGTAAGTAAAATTTTTAATGTGCTCGGAGCTCCTGTATACGATGCGGATACACGTGCTAAATGGATTTCAAATTTCCACCCAGATGTAAAAAAAGAAATTATAGATTTTTTTGGAAAAGAATCTTATGTTGATGGAAAATTTAATACACGTTACATAGCGGGAATCGTGTTTAATGATAAAATAAAAACAGAAAAACTAAATAGTATTATTCATCCCCGAGTAGGTGAAGATTTTTTAAATTGGGTAGAACACCATAAAAATTTCCCTTACCTTATAAAGGAAGCGGCCTTACTGTATGAATCCGATTCTTATAAATTGCTTGATAAAATTATAGTAGTTTCAGCACCTTTAGATATTCGAATTAAGAGAGTATTGTCTCGAGATAAACAGCGAACTGAAGCAGAAGTAAAAGGGATAATTGACAAACAATTGCCAGAGGCCGAAAAAATAAAGAGAGCCGACTTTGTTGTGATGAACGATGATCAGACGATGGTGCTACCTCAGATAGTAGCACTTGATAAACAACTAAAAAACTTGTAGAGATATTTTTAGCATTAACTGTCATTGCGAGTAATGGCTACGCGCAAGCGGAGACATGACGAAGCAATCCCTTGGCCAGTGACAGGAAATGCGATAACAAATACTACTATAATGAGTTGTGCAGATTATAACAGCTTTATTTGTTCTAAGATTCTCTGCCAGTGACAGGAAATGCGATAACAAATATTACTATAATGAGTTGTGAAAATTATAACAGTTCTATTTATTCTAACATTCTCTGTCACTAGCAGAGGAATTGCTTCGTCTCATCGCCTATCGGCGCTGTTCCTCGCAATGACGACATAATTCATAATTCTACAAATAAAAAATTTGTAGTGATGTTTTTTAGTATTAACTGTCATTGCGAGGAATGGCTATGCGCAAGCGCAG
>JANOTP010000291.1:0-2132 GCA_031416415.1 Cytophagales bacterium
TTAACAAGCTACTTTTTTCCAGATGAAGTATAGATTCTTTTTTATAATACTAATAATGGCGCTATTTTATAATTGTGAGCGTCCTTCCAAAAAGGATAAGGCTAAAATGTATTATATGGAACAGGAGTTCAAAGACTATTGTTTATTTCCTGTTTACAGTTATTGGGTTTATGAAGACTCTGCATCGGGGGCTTTGGATAGTGTTAGTATTATTATCAAAATATATTTATTAATGATAATTTAAAACACGTTTCATGGAAATACGAAATGTTCCAACAGCATTTGTTTTCTTCATACTATGCCCCTTTTATTTTTGAAGGAGGAGGAGCTGAATTGATGGGAACTAACGATGCATATTGTTCTTACACAGATGGTATTGCAGAACAGTACTTTGGAGTAGCAAATGTTGGAGATACGTTATTCCTAAATCAAAATTTATATTATAAGGCTTACTATTCAACCATGATGTTGAATAGTAAGGAATATGAAAAGGTAAAAGTTTTTCAAAACAAAGAGCAGAGACATGACCGCCAAGTCCGAAAAGTATATTTTTCAAGATGGGTAGGAATTATCAGAAAGGAAATGTTTGATGGGAAGGTATGGAATCTAAAACGGTATCACATACCTTATTAATTACCATTTTATTGATTCTGAATTACATTACAATTAATTAACAATGAAATAGTAAGCTATTACGATTGAAAATTGTATATTTAAATAAATTAACAAGCTACTTTTTTCCAGATGAAGTATAGATTCTTTTTTATAATACTAATAATGGCGCTATTTTATAATTGTGAGCGTCCTTCCAAAAAGGATAAAGCTAAAATGTATTATATGGAACAGGAGTTCAAAGACTATTGTTTATTTCCTGTTTACAGTTATTGGGTTTATGAAGACTCTGCATCGGGGGCTTTGGATAGTGTTAGTATCTATTATCAAAATATATTTATTAATGATTATCTAAAAATACATTCATGGAAATATGAAATGTTTCAGCAACATTTATTTTCTTCCTATTATGCTCCTTTTATTTTTGAAGGCGGAGGGGCTGAGTTGATGGGAACTAACGAGGCATATTGTTCATATTCAGATGGTATTGCAGAACAGTACTTTGGAGTAGCAAACATTGGTGATACGTTATTCCTAAATCAAAATTTATATTATCAGGCTTACTATTCAACCATGATGTTGAATAGTAAGGAATATGAAAAGGTAAAAGTTTTTCAAAACAAAGGGCAAATCCATGACCGCCAAGTCCGAAAAGTATATTTTTCAAGATGGGTAGGAATTATCAGAAAGGAAATGTTTGATGGGAAGGTATGGAATTTAAAACGGCATCACGTAAATTATTAATTAAGAATATAACTAAATTTTTCAACTACAACCAAAGCTAAAATGAAAAAAATCTTCCTTCTACTGGCTATTTTAATAGCTGGCTTTAAATCTGCGCCTTTAAAAGCCTCTGGTACTCCTCTTGCAAAAGCAGAAATAATAACAAAAGAGAGTATAAACCAAAACGGAATTTTGGAGGTGCAAGTAAGAATCAAAACAACTACTGACGTGTTTTTTGCTTCTGAGCCGTCTTTTATATTGCCTAAAGGTTGGGCAGTGAAGAATATACATAAGCTAAAAAAAACAAAATGTAAAAAAGATGGTCCAGTAATTTTTACATTTTTAATCAGTTATCCAAAAACAAACCTACCCTTTTTTCCTCAAGAAATAAGCGGCTCCATAAAGGTTGAGTCAGAAACGGACAGTGCTTCAACAGAAACTATTTTTGTAGAAGGCAGAATTTATTTTACTCCTTACAAAACGGTTGAAGTTTGGAGTGCAGCAGATTTTCACAATTCGAAACGCGTATGGCTGACGGAAGGAAGTACCATTGAAACAACACGCATATATATCCCTAAAAGCTCGATTCCTAAAACTAATATCCCTAAAAATCATACCATGCAAGCGCTCTGGGAAGATGATTATACATTAAAACGAGTAGAAGGTTTAGCCTATAGCATTCCTATGCTTGCTATTCATCCTGATAGTATAGCAAAATACAACAACGATGATCTACCAATTGGTGTAGAACCAGATTCTCTCTTTGAAAATACTACGCCGGCTTTATCGCCTCAATT
>JANOTP010000292.1:0-32958 GCA_031416415.1 Cytophagales bacterium
GTATTATCGACTATATCCGTAGCTGTGCTAGCAGTAAATGTACCTGTCATCCCTGATCCGCCATGTGGGCCGCATTGATACGCATAACTTCCCGCTTGAGTAACAGCATAATCAAAAGTCAAACTTGTACTAGAAATAGGATTGTTCCAACTCGCTGCACCAGAAGGTATTGTTCCTGAAAATGTTGTATGTGTTCCACTAACCCATTGCCAGCGAATGACATCACCTACAACGACGGTTGTAATAGAATTTGGAGAAAAAGTCAAGGCATTCGAAACCCCTACTTGAATAATATGTATAGCAGCTTTTATGTTTATTGAAATAAATAAAAAAGCTATCAATAGAAACAGTTGTTTTCCTTTTTTCATAAAAATTGTAGTTTAATTAAATGTTTTAAAAATAATTATGCCAGACTTCTTAAATTCTGGCATAATTCAAAATTATCTTCTATCCTCTCCTTGCCAATATTTCTCTCTCAATATATCATCATAATCATCGGCATAACCACCTACTCTGTTAAACATAGATGTAGCCTCCGCTTCATCAAGTCCGTCTAATTCACGTACGGTCTTCATATAAATCCAATCTCCAAAGGCGGTCATTGCTACACCATATAGTGTGTGATTAATATCAAGAATTTCTCTAAAAAAAACTTCTTTATTAGTAGTAGGAATTTGTACTACAGGAGCCATAATTTGA
Organism: Cytophagales bacterium; assembly: GCA_031416415.1. Taxonomy (GTDB): domain Bacteria; phylum Bacteroidota; class Bacteroidia; order Cytophagales; family Cytophagaceae; genus JANYCO01. Next base: position 700 of record JANOTP010000292.1, read on the forward strand.
AGATAGCCCGAAAAGCCGTTTTCAGCTTTCCATACATCGATCCAAACACTAGCCGAACCTTTTGTGAGGCTCCATTGTCCTTCTTTCTCCCCTTTGCATTGAGAAGGATCTACACCAAGGCCTCGAATCACATTCTCGACCATTGTAAAATATTGTTGCAAGTCTGCCATTTCTTTAAAAGTATTAAGGTTTATAACTGACAGTAAATTAGTCTTATATATTTTAATAACAAATAATATTGTCGATAAAAAAATAAAAAAACAATGTAAGTCCTCCTCTTATCTACAGTTTTTTAACTTTAACACAACAAACTGTTCTTTTTTTATGAAAAACTCAAAGCAAAATGTAATTTTACAAGAATTGTACTAAAACAAAGAGGGCTATATTTTCACCCTTACTATTAAATAAAAATAACAATACATGAAAGTTTTAAAATTCGGAGGCACCTCCGTAGGCTCAGTAGAGGCAATGAAAGGGGTAGCAGATATCTTGCTACAAAACAAAAAAGAGAAAAAGCAAATAGCAGTTGTATTCTCCGCAATGTCTGGAATTACCAATTTGTTGATTGAAACAGGTAAAAAGGCGTCTACTAGCGATATTACGTATAAAGAAACACTCAAATCTGTTGAGCAAAAACATATTAACACAGTAAAAGGACTTATCGATGTTAAAGTACAAAGTCGCGTAGTGGCTTATATTAAAAACCTTACCAACGAATTAGAAGATCTTTTGCATGGCGTTTATTTATTAAAAGAGCTTTCGCCTCGCACGTTAGACCTTATTGTGAGTTTTGGAGAAAGATTTTCTACTTACATTATGTCGGAGTCAATTGCTCAGGCTGGGTTACCCTGCGAAATGTTAGATGCTCGCAAACTTATAAAAACCGATGATAATTTTGGCTATGCTAAAGTAAATTTCAAAACTACCGACAAGAATATCCGCGACTACTTTAAGGATAAAAAATCCACACAAATGATTACTGGTTTTATTGCCTCTACCGAGAAAGGGGAAACCACTACTCTTGGACGCGGAGGTTCAGATTATACCGCCTCAATTATTGGAGCAGCATTAGATGCAGAGGTAATTGAAATATGGACGGACGTAGACGGTATGATGACCGCAGATCCTAGAAAAGTGAAACAAGCATTCACGCTACCTGCGATCTCTTATGTAGAGGCAATGGAAATATCTCACTTTGGCGCCAAAGTGATTTATCCTCCTACTTTACAGCCTGTTTTTAATAAAAAAATACCTATAGCAATTCGCAATACTTTTAATCCCGAATTTAAAGGAACTCTTATTAGCGAAAAAACGACGAACGATTCCTTTATGATCAAAGGTGTTTCGTCGATCGAAAATATTTCATTACTTACTTTACAAGGGAGCGGTTTACAAGGAGTTACAGGAGTATCCGCAAGATTATTTAGCTCATTGGCAAGACAAAAGACTAACGTAATCCTAATTACTCAGGCTTCTTCCGAATATTCAATTTGTTTTGCTATAGACGCAAAAGAAACCAAGATAGCGAAAGAGGCTATTGAAGAAGAATTTGCTGCTGAAATCACTTCAAAGAAAATCGACAAAGTAGTAGTAAAGGAAAATCTTTCTATTGTAGCCATTGTTGGTGACAATATGAAGAATACGCCAGGTATTTCTGGGAAAATGTTTTCTACGCTGGGTAAAAACAATGTAAATGTTATTGCTATTGCACAAGGATCTTCCGAGTTAAACCTGTCTGTAGTTATAGAGCAAATAAATATTTCTAAAGCACTTAACGCATTACACGAATCGTTTTTTCTTTCTGATATAAAAACAATTAATCTTTTTGTGGTAGGGCTAGGATTGATAGGGAATACTTTATTGAAACAAATTCAAAAACAGTCTGCTCATTTACAAAAAGATAAGCTGATAAAAATAAATGTTGTAGGAATTACGAACAGTAAAAAAATGCTTTTCAGCGAAGGCGGAATTAGTCTTAGCAGTTGGAAAGACAAACTTGATGAAAAAGGTGAGAAGGCCAACATGAAAACATTTGTTGACCGAATCAAGAAAATGAATTTACAAAATTCTGTTTTTATTGATAATACATCGAGCGCTGATGTAGTAGCCTATTACGAAGAAATATTAGAATCAAGGGTTTCGATTGTTACTCCTAATAAAGTAGCAAATTCAGGACCGTATAAAAATTATAAAAAACTACATAACATCGCTTTCAAGAATGGAATTAAATTTCTTTATGAAACGAATGTTGGTGCTGGACTTCCTGTTATTAATACCTTGCAAGATCTATTACTAAGTGGAGATAAAGTTATAAAAATAGAGGGAGTGCTTTCAGGAACGCTTTCTTATATTTTTAATACCTATAAAGGAGATAAGAAATTTTCAGATGTTGTAAAAGAAGCAAAAGAAAAAGGATACACAGAGCCCGACCCAAGAGACGATCTTAATGGGAAGGATGTAGCTCGAAAAATTCTTATTCTTTCTCGCGAAGCAGGGTATGAAATGGAATTTGACGATATAAAAGTTGAAAATATTTTACCATTGCCTTGTGTAAAAGCCAAAACAGTGGATGAGTTTTTTGTTCAACTTGAAAAACACAACGATGTTTTTGCAAAAAGAAGAGACGAGGCGGAGAAAAAAGGTAAAGTTTTGCGTTTTATAGCTAAAATGGAAAATGGGAAAGCAGGCATTACACTCGAAGCCGTCGATCTAAACCACCCATTCTACTCATTGTCTGGCAGCGACAATATGATTTCCTATACCACTGACCGATATAAAGATCGTCCAGTAGTAATAAAGGGGCCTGGTGCGGGAGCAGAAGTAACGGCAGCAGGAGTATTTGCAGACATTATCAGAATCAGTAATTATTTAAAGGGGTAAATTTATGACTATTATCAAAAAACTTTCTATTGTAATACCAGCTTACAATGAAGAAAGAACAATACATTTTATCCTAGATAAAATTAAAGCCGTTTCCTTAGTTGGGAATATTGAAAAAGAATTGATCATCGTAAATGATTGTTCTAAAGACGATACCGAAGGAGCCATAAAAAGATATATGGATCAGAATAAAGAGATGTCTATTGTTTATAAAAAACATGAAATAAATATGGGCAAAGGCGCTGCCCTTCATACTGGTATTATGTTGGCAAATGGGGAGTATACAATCATACAAGATGCCGATTTGGAATATGATCCAAGAGAATATAATCTTTTGCTTCAGCCAATAATTGAAGGTTTTGCCGATGTAGTTTTTGGATCTAGATTTTTAGGAGGGAACCCTCATAGAATTTTATTTTTCTGGCATTCTATAGGAAATAATTTTCTAACCTTTCTATCTAATATGTTTTCAAATCTAAATCTGACAGATATGGAAACTTGTTATAAGCTCTTTCGTACAGAGACGATACAAAAATTAGACTTGTGTGAAAAGCGTTTTGGATTTGAGCCTGAAGTAACTGCTAAAATAGCACGTGTTCCCAATATTAGAATTTACGAAGTAGGGATTTCATACTATGGCCGTACTTACGAAGAAGGAAAAAAAATTGGTTGGAAAGATGGCGTAAGAGCAATTTATTGTATTATTAAATACAATATTTTTTCTAAAAAAACCTTTAAAAATTAAACCCCTATGTTGCCGCCTTCAAGGAAAGAATTACTTGGTTTTAGTATCCTGTTTATTGCTTTCCTTGGATTCGCTTTTATAAATAAAAGTACATTTGATTCTGGCGATAGTATACAGCATTATTTGATGTCTCGTTATTCTTGGAAGCACTCTGAGCTTTTTTTTAATCATTGGGGAAAACCATTTTTCACTATTTTATCTTCTCCATTTTCTCAGTTTGGTTTTATTGGAATTCAAATTTTCAATATTCTCGTTTCTGTGCTGAGTGGATATTTTGTATATATGTCCTCGAAAAAACTCGGTTATGTAACAGCTTATTTTCCTTTGGTGGTGCTCTTTACCGCTACTGATTATTTTCTATGTATGTACTCAGGACTTACCGAGCCACTTTTTGGATTGATTTTGATTTTAGTCTTCTATTTGATACTAGAAGAAAAATTTCTGCTCGCTACACTAATAATTTCATTTTTGCCTTTTGTTAGAAGCGAAGGCAATATTATTCTGATCCTATACACCATTTATTTTATTTCAAAAAAACAATATAGATTTATACCCCTTTTGTTATCGGGAACAATTTTAATCAGTCTCCTTGGTTATCCTGTTTACAAAACTATAAGCTGGGTATTTACGGCCAATCCATACACTTCAGAATTGTCTAATTATGGCAAAGGAGAGCTGTTGCATTATGTAAAACAATTGAACTTTGTAACAGGAATATTTTATTGTATACTTTTAATTTTTGGTACTATTTACTTCTCAATCACATTTCTAAAAAGAAAAAATTGGAAAACCTCTAATAGCAACAGAGAATTATTATTGCTTGTCTTCGGTTCTTTTTTTGGATACTTTGTCTCGCATAGTATTTTTTGGTGGCAAGGATGGTTTCATTCGTATGGAATGACGAGAGTATTGATTGCTATTCTTCCTATTGGAACTATTATATGTATAGGACCTATAGATGTAGTACTTAAAAAATATCCGAACAAATATATTCTTCCTGTTATGTCCATTGTAATGATTGGATTTCTATTTTCTGGGAATAAATCTTCTTTTAATTTAAAAAAAGATTTTTCTATGGCGCCTACACAAGCCCTCGCAATTGAAATGAATAGTTGGTATAAAACAAATTATTCAGACATGCCCGTTGTAATTGCTGCACCACATTTGGCTTATATAATGGGCAAAGATTATTTTGATCCCAAACAATGTACAAATTTGTCCACTCTGAAAAGTAAAGTACAAATGGACAAATTGATAATTTGGGATAATTGGATGGCAGTTATGGAAGTTGGAGTTACAGACCAATACCTGGATGCTAGAAAAGAGTTAATCCTGATCAATACATTTGGTAACGGAATAGACACACTTAAAATTTATATTCCACGTGAAAAAATTTCTACTAAAAATTGATCTTTTTTTCGCTGAAAAACGTTTGCCCGCTTATATATTAATCCTATAAAATGAATCTGTTTTTAAAGATACTTGAGTCTAAAAAGAACTTCTTGATCCTGTTGATCTCGATGCATCTTTTATTGCATATTCCTTTTATATCCTTGCCGCCGTCTTCTATACATACATGGAAACAATGCAATACTATGGCAGTTATTAGGAATTTTCAAGAAGAGGAAATGAATGTATTTAAGCCAAGGGTAGATGGTCGAAAAACCACCAACGGCGTCACTGGAATGCAATTTCCTTCCTACGAATTTGTGGTTGCCTCGATAGGAAAAGTGATCGGATACCACGAAACTACTGCACGAGTAGTCACCTTAGTTATCTTTTCATTTTGCCTTTATTTATTTTATGAGTTATTGTTTTTTATATTCCAGTCTAATTTTGCAGCTGCCATAGGAGCTTGGAGTATGTGTTGGAGCCCAGAGCTGTTTTACCATTCCAATAATGCTTTGCCGGACATACTTGCTTTTACGTCTGCTGTTGGAGGGCTATGGTTATTTCTTAGGTGGAATAAAGAAAAAAGAAATTCTCTTTTAGTTTGGTCGCTATTTTTTACAACACTAGCAGGACTTACCAAAATTCCTCACCTACTAATTGGGTTTCCTATTGCCGCTATTGTGATAAGAGATTTTATACAAAAAAAATATTCTACAAAAGATTTATTGTTGCTTTTAATTTTTGCTATTAGCACACTAGGAATTTCTTTAGGTTGGCATTTTTATGCCTTATGGCTCATTAAAACTTCTGGTCTGGAAGAGTTTGCATTATACCTCAAAACGCCTACTTCTTGGAGCCAAGTAATTTCAATTTTATCGCATAATATTGTTAGTGATCTTACTGAATTGCTACTTAACTTTGCAGGGTTTGCTTTTTTCTGTATTGGACTATTCGCTTTTTTTAAGTATAAAAAATGGAACTCTACTTGGGGTATTGTTATGTGGGCATGGATAGGAGGGTTGGTGTTTTACCATTTAACAAACCTGTCTCATATGAAGGTGCACCATTATTATATGATTCCTCATTTTCCTGTTTTAATTATTATAGTTTGTATAGGAGCTTTATTTCTTAGGGAGAAAAAAGCTCATTGGTTAATAGTTTTATTGTTAATAGCCCAGCCGGCGCTAGCGCTACTAAGAATTGTACCACCGCGTTGGAGCGGGAAAAATACATTGGTCCCTGTTGAATTATATAATCCTGCAATGCGTGCTAAACTTTCTTCAGCCACTCCGAATAATGAGTTATGCATTGTTGGTCCAGACGAATCAAATTGTATTCTTTTTTATTACCTACATAAAAAAGGTTTTGGTTTTAAAACAAAGGAAGAGCTTATTACATCTATAGATAACGATACATTGTTATTAGAGAAGTATATTTTAAAGGGTGCTAAATATATTTATACCAACGATAGCTCACTTTATAATAACATAAACTTCGTACGTTACGTTGAAAGAGAAATACAATCTACAGGAGAATTCAGAGTTTATCTTTTGAAAATACCCTCTAAAAGCCGTAATCTTATTTACGGAACTGTTGATATGGCAAATTTGTATAAAGACATAAAGTAAATTTTATAGAAAATCCCATTTTGATTGAGTATATCATACTACTATGCAAAAAGTGAACAGTACAAATTGGACAAAAAAAGAAAGCATATCGTTTCCAATATGCTTTCTAAGAAGTGGTGTCGAGTGGAATCGAACCACCGACACAAGGATTTTCAGTCCTTTGCTCTACCAACTGAGCTACGACACCATCCTACCCTTTTGGGACTGCAAAGATAGAATTTATTTTTATTTTCAAAAAAAAAATCTCTAATATTATAAAAATATATTCTCATGACTTATTTATCTCAAATATTATTCATAATAGCCTTTGGCATAGCGAATTATTTTATTGTTAAAAGTGTCTTACGTCTCCGGAAAAATATTTTACTCGGAAAAGACATCGATCGGAGCGACCAAAAGGCAAAAAGATGGAAGATGGTAGCCTTAATTGCCTTCGGTCAAAAGAAGATGTTTAAAAAATTTATCCCTGCTTTTCTGCATTTATTTATATACTTGGGATTCCTGATTGTGAATTTTGAAATGATCGAAATAATGATCGATGGCGTTTTTGGAACTCATAGAGTTTTTCTTCCTTTATTAGTATCACTGTATCCTTGGTTTATAAATGTGTTTGAGTTTTTTGCTACTGCAGTCATTATTACGTGCTTACTGTTTCTTATAAGAAGGTCAATTGTAAAAGTCGGACGCTTCAATGGTGAAGAGATGACAAGAAAACCCAAAATTGATGCGAGTATAATACTTGTCTCTGAAATACTTCTTATGATTGCATTTTTAACAATGAATGCAGCAGATGCTAATCTTCAAGTAGTAGGTGCTGAGCACTACCCTGCTACAGGTGATTTTTTCTTTAGCGGACTATTCAAGAATGCATTCTCAGGATTTTCTATTGCGCAACTTATTCTTGTTGAAAGAGCTTGCTGGTGGTTTCACATTCTAGGCGTATTGGCTTTTGCAAACTATGTGCTTTGGGATTCTAAGCACCTTCATATTTTCTTAGCTTTCCCAAATACCTATTACAGTAAATTGGAGCCTGCTGGACAATTTACGAATATGCCAGAGGTTACTCATGAAGTAAAATTAATGCTCAATTTACCAGTCGATAATCCTGAAAATCCTCCGGTTGCTGGAAAGTTTGGAGCAAAAGATGTAATGGATTTGACTTGGAAAAATATTCTTGAAGCCTATACATGCACCGAATGTGGTCGTTGTACGGAACAATGTCCTGCAAATATTACTGGCAAGAAATTGTCTCCACGTAAAATAATGATGGATACACGTGCCAGGGCAGAAGAAGTAGGAGTTGGAATAGAAAAGTCAGGGAAAGATTTTAACGATGAGAAATCCTTGTTAGGAAATTATATTTCCGAAGAAGAAATCCTTGCATGTACTACTTGTAATGCATGTGTAGAGGCCTGTCCAGTGAATATAAATCCTGTAGACATTATAATGAAACTTAGACAGTATAAAATAATGGAAGAGTCGCAAATGCCTCAAAGTTGGCAGATGATGACGTCGAACATAGAAAATAATTTCGCCCCTTGGAAATTCGCTCCATCAGATCGATTTAACTGGTCCGATAAAGTATAAATAGGTTGGATTTATATGTATAGATTCCATTCGACTCAATAAAATAAATAATTGCTATAAAAAATAATTCAAAAGTATGAATAAGGTTCCATTAATTTCTGAACTAGCAGCCAAAGGCGAAACGCCTGATGTCCTTTTCTGGGTAGGTTGTGCAGGATCTTTTGACGAAAGAGCCAAATCTATTACAGTAGCTTTTGTTAAAATCTTAAATAAATTAGAAATAAAATATGCTGTTTTAGGCCCCGAGGAAGCCTGCACAGGAGATCCTGCAAAAAGAGCAGGAAATGAATTCCTTTTCCAAATGCAAGCGATGTCAAATATTCAGGTATTGAATGCGTATAATGTAAAGAAAATCATTACCACCTGCCCTCATTGTTTTAATACTATAAAAAATGAGTACCCTCAATTAGGTGGCAACTACGAAGTAATTCACCACGCCACATTTCTCCAACAACTGATAGATGAAGGAAAAATAAAAATGAAAGAAGGCGGAGAATTTAAGGGAAAAAAAATCACCTATCACGACTCTTGTTATCTCGGAAGAGCAAACAATATATATGAAGCACCAAGAAAGGTTTTAGAAATTTTGGATGCTGAACTTATTGAAATGAAACGTTGTAAAACCAACGGTTTATGTTGCGGGGCAGGTGGTGCACAAATGTTTAAAGAGCCAGAAAAAGGGAAAAAAGATATTAATATAGAACGTACAGAGGAAGCATTGGCAACAGGAGCTGAAATCATTGTATCAAATTGCCCTTTCTGTATGACGATGCTGTCAGATGGTGTTAAAAATAAGGAAAAAGAAACTACAGTAAAAGTATATGACTTAGCAGAAATGATTGCAAAGTCAGAAGGTTTATAAAAGTAGTTTGGAACTTAAATTTTATATTTTTGTTACTTTAATTAAATAAAAAACATGGCAGTAAAAGAACAAACCATAGAAAATTTGTTTTCGGAAATGCAGATGTATTCTAAGGTCTGGATTTATCAGTCCAATAGAATATTTACAGAAGAAGATAAATTAGTAATAAATAAGAAAGTACCTGATTTTATAAAATCTTGGGAAAGCCATGGAAGTAAATTGAGCGCAGATTTCGCACTTGTTTACGATCTTTTTTTAATTATTTCTGTAGATGAAAATCAGCACGAAGCAAGTGGTTGTTCTATTGATAAATCGGTACATTTTATAAAAAACATTCAAAAACTAACGGGAATTAGTTTTTTTGAAAGAACAATAACGGCCTATTTCAAACAGGATAAAACTATTGCCCTTGCTCCATTGTCCACTATTCAAGAACTTGTAGCTTCTGGCGAAATCACAAAAGACACTCTGGTATTCAGTAATTTAGCAGAAAGTGTTAATGAATTAAGGACTAATTGGGTGATTCCAGCAGAGAAAACTTGGATTGCAAGATTGCTTTAGCCAATCTATTTTGTGCTATCTATTCTTTGTTTTTTTAAAATTTTAGCCCTAATATCTGTTTATTTTACAAATTTTATTAAATTGCGTGCTATAATTTCATGGACTTTACCATGTTATAACAATAAATCAGTTTAATTTTTGGCAAAATGAATAAATTAATTTACAGTAGTTTGATTGCGCTTGCGTTTGTCGTAATTAGTTGTGCTCCTAAGGCCACAAAATACTTAAATAAAGGTAAGCAAGATTTTGAAGAAGCCGAATATCAATTCGCTATTGAAAATTTTCAAACAGCTTTAAGCAAAGGTGCCTCCGCCAATGATTGCAACTATTATATTGCTGAAGCATACAGAAGATCTAATAGAATTCATGAGTCAGAACAATATTATAAAAAAGCAGTAGACGGTGGTACTACAGAAGAGGACGCCTACTTCTATCATGCCATGGCCTTGAAGGCAAATGGGAACTATGAAGGTGCTACGAGTCAATTCAAAAATTACATTAACATTGGTACCAACTTTGACCTTATCAATAAAGCTAAAAATGAATTAGCCAATCTTAAAGTTATAAACGATATTATCTCAAAAAAATCTTATTATAAAGTTTATAACATCGAGAAACTTAATACTGAGGAAGCTGAATATTCTCCAAATTATTTTAACGATAAATTATACTTTACCTCTTCTAGAGGAGCAGATAAAATGCACGCTGCTACAAACACAGGATTTACCGATATTTATGAATTCATTTTTGATGGGGCAGATAAATTTTCTGGTCAAGCAAAAAGACTTCCTGATGCAATCAACTCGGTAGACACACACGAAGCATCGTGCGTATTTACAGACAAGGGCAAAACAATGATCTTCTCTCGTGGTAATAATGGTAGCAAAAAAGGCGCAAAAGATGTTCAGATTTATGTATCAAAAATTGGAGAAGATGGAAAATGGACAGAAGGCGTTCCTTTAGAAAACATAAACGATGTGAATGCTTGGAATTCATGTCCTGCACTTTCTATAGATGGCAAAACACTTTATTTTTCTTCTAATAGAGAAAACGGATATGGTGGAGCTGATATTTATAAATCTGTAATGGATGCAAATGGCGCTTGGGGAGTACCTGTAAATATGGGAGCTCCAATCAATACAAAAGGCAGCGAATGGTTTCCTTACGTAGCTCCAGACGGCGCATTTTATTTCTCTTCAGATGGACACCCAACGCTTGGCGCAATGGATCTTTTTAAAGTAAAAACAGAAGGTGGGAAATCGGTTGTTGAAAACCTTGGAACTCCTACTAATACTAGTTATGATGACTTTGCTATATTCTACAAAGATACAACAATTGGATTTTTTACTTCAAATAGACCAGGCGGAAAAGGGGACGATGATATTTATGAATTCCTTGACGAATCGAAAATTAAATTCGCTCATTACATTCTTGACCTTACCTCTTTGTATAAACAAGACTCTTCAGAGACAATTCTTGACAAGACTCAAGTTAAAATAGAAAACGAAAAAGGAGAACTTGTAGCTACTATTTCAACAGACAGTATTGGAAAATACAAAAAAGAAATGGAGCCTGGTACTTATAAACTTACCTCTTCAAAAGATGGCTACCTTACTGAAGTGAAAGAAATTACTATTTCTAAAGTATCTAACAGCGAATTAAAAGCAGGTGATAATGATATAGTAACTACAGCGAAAGTAGTTTTAATGAAAAAAGAAATTACTGCTGATGAGAAATTCTTTCCAGTTCACAATATCTATTACGATTATGACAAAGCGGATATACGTCCAGATGCAGCGCTTGAGCTAAGTAAACTAGCAGAATTCTTAACTAATAACACGGATATTAAAATCGAGTTAGGTTCTCACACAGATGATAGAGGCTCTGATAAATACAATCAATCGCTTGCCCAACGCAGAGCACAATCTGCTGTTAACTTCATTATTTCGAAAGGTGTAGCGAAAGACAGAGTTAAGGCAAAAGGATACGGTGAGGCAAAACTTAAAATTGCAAAAGCACAAACCGACGAAGAGCACCAAACAAATAGAAGAACTACTTTTAAAATTACAAGCGTAGATTCTAAAATTAAAATCGTTAATCCAGACGAGGAAAAATAACAAGCTCATTACCAAACGAAAAAGTCTCCTGTCTATATGGGAGACTTTTTCGTTTTTATGCGTTTCGCGCCAAAAGTAGTATCTTTGCTTCTGTTTCGTGAAGTCATTAAACGAATAATAAATAACCGTTAACTAAGCCAAAATGAACGATCGTTATATGCAACGTGGTGTATCTTCTTCGAAAGAGGACGTACACAATGCCATTAAAAATATTGATAAAGGAATATTTCCAAATGCCTTTTGCAAAGTAATCCCCGATATACTAGGTGGCGATCCTGAATATTGCAATATAATGCATGCTGACGGTGCAGGAACAAAATCTTCTCTAGCCTATCTTTATTGGAAAGAAACAGGAGACATGTCTGTATGGAAAGGTATTGCACAAGATGCTATCGTCATGAATACGGATGACTTACTTTGTATAGGTGCTACCGATAAAATATTACTTTCTTCTACTATAGGCAGAAATAAAAACCTCGTTCCTGGCGAAGTGATTTCAGCGATTATAAACGGTACTGAAGAAGTGCTTGAAATGTTGCGTAGTTTTGGTGTAGATATCTATAGTACTGGCGGAGAAACAGCAGATGTAGGAGATTTAGTAAGAACACTGATTGTAGACAGCACCGTAACATGTAGAATGAAACGCAGCGACGTTATCACAAACGAAAAAATAAAAGCAGGACAAGTTATAGTAGGTTTCGCGTCCTTTGGTCAAGCTACTTATGAAACTGAATACAATGGAGGAATGGGAAGTAATGGCCTCACCTCAGCCCGTCACGATGTGTTTTCGAAACTATTGGCGCAAAAATATCCAGAGAGTTTCGACCCTTCTGTTCCTGAAAATTTAGTTTATTCGGGAAGTAAAAAACTTACTGACAATTATGAAGGTGTCCCGTTAAATGTTGGGAAATTAGTGCTTTCTCCTACGCGCACCTATGCCCCAATTGTAAAAGCAGTTTTGACTAATTACTTGGATGTTGTAGGAGGAATTATCCATTGTAGTGGCGGTGCACAAACTAAGATACTTCATTTTGTAAATGACCTGCATATTATCAAGGATAATCTTTTTGATACTCCACCACTATTTGAGTTAATACAAAAAGAAAGTGGTACAGATTGGAAAGAGATGTACAAAGTATTCAATATGGGCCATCGTCTAGAAATTTATATTGATGAAAAATATGCTAACGAGCTTATTGCTATCGGTAAATCCTTTAATGTGGATGCGAAAATAATTGGTAGAGTAGAGAAATCAGAGGGCAAGAAAGTGACGATCACACATCAAGGAAATACTTATACTTATTAATTATGAAATTTTCAGCAATTATTTTTGACATGGATGGAGTCCTTGTTGACAACAACGACTATCATTACAAGGCCTTTGAGGTTTTTTGCCAGAAATATAAACTTGACTTCACGCCTGAGATTTATCATAAAAACATTACTGGTCGTACAAATGAAATGATACTTCAGTATTTGTTTGGCGACTTAAGTCCTGAAAAAGTAAATGAATTGGCATTCGAAAAAGAGAAATTCTATCGTGATATTTTTCGTCCAGTAATGAAACCTGCAAATGGTTTGTTAGCCTTGCTGGAAACTATATATACAAAAGGAATCACGTGCGCTGTAGCAAGTAATGGTCCTTTCGAAAATATTGATTTTGTATTGGACGAATTGGATATTAGAAAATATTTCAAAGTAGTTATAAATCCTACGATGGTAAAAGCGGGGAAGCCAGCACCAGATATTTATTTAAAAGCAGCAGAACTTCTTGGAAAATCTACAGATGAATGCGTAGTATTTGAGGATTCTCCAACTGGAATTATAGCTGCTCGTGCTGCCAACATAAAAGTAATTGGGCTTAGTACAACTCATGAGGAACATGAGCTTATAGATACTGAATTTATTATTAAAGATTTTACTGATAAAAAACTGATCGATATTTTTTAACGTTTATAGATATTCCCATTCTTTAAAAACCGCTGCTTGTCCTTTATAAATACTCGCTGAGTCTTTAAGATTCCAGAGGATAGTATTTATTATTTGAAATTTTTTGCCCGATTTTGATATCCTTATGCCATTGTAATCCTCAATATATCCGTAGGATTGCGCCCTATCTAATAAACGTTGTCGCTCCGATTGAGCTATTGATTCCGCAGACAGCCGAGGCGGTGTAGTTACAAATTCATCCCAATCCATTTCCCATAATTCTTGTGCTTTTTTATTAGCAAAATTAAAGATGGGATCTGCTTCAGTGCCATGAGAGACCAATACAAAAGGTGCATTATAAAATGCATTTACTAATTCTTCGCCAAACAAATCTTCTTCAATTAATTTCTTTCCTGTGAGAAAGAAATAATTTTCGGATAAAAGTTCACAATGCTGAAGGATGGATTTTGAATAAATCATAATTATAATAAAACAAGAGTGACGTTATTTTATGTTAAATTCCATCACTCTTGTTTTACATTTTGACGCTATTAATAGGCTCTAGCAAACAAAACTCTACCCTTTGAAGGATTCCCACTGTAAATACATTTGCCGGCTTCTTCAACAAAGTCCAGCGGTACACAACGAATGGTAGCTTTTGTTTCTTCTTTTATTTTTTCTTCGGTCTCACTTGTGCCATCCCAATGGGCTAACACAAAACCAGCTTTTTCATCAAGCACTTTTTTGAATTCTTCGTAAGAATTTACTTTTGTAGTACTTTGAGTTCTAAAGTCAAGTGCTTTTTTATAAATAGAATCTTGAATTTCTTTTAATAATAATTCGATTTTTTCTGCCAAGTTTTCGGTGCTTACCGTTTCTTTGGTTTTTGTATCTCTTCTTGCCAACTCTACTGTTCCATTTCCTAAGTCTCTTTGTCCAATAGCTATGCGTAGAGGAACTCCTTTTAATTCATATTCTGCGAATTTAAATCCTGGAGAATATTTGTCGTTATGGTCAAACTTAACAGAGATGCCTCTTGCCTCAAGTTGTTTTTTTAGCGGAAGAATTTTTTCTTCAATAGCAGCTAATTGTTCTTCCCCCTTATAGATTGGAACGATTACCACTTGAATAGGTGCCAACATTGGAGGCAATACTAATCCTTCGTCGTCAGAGTGCGCCATGATCAAAGCACCCATGAGACGCGTACTTACACCCCAAGAAGTACCCCAGACATGTTCTAATTTATTAGCCTTGTCAGTAAATTTAACATCAAATGCTTTTGCAAAATTTTGTCCAAGAAAATGTGAGGTGCCCGCTTGTAATGCTTTGCCATCTTGCATCAATGCCTCAATACAATAAGTTTCTACAGCTCCAGCAAAACGTTCGTTAGGAGTTTTAATTCCTTTTACAACAGGAATAGCCATAAATTTTTCTGCAAAATCGGCATATACGTCTAACATAGTTTCAGTTTCTGTTATGGCTTCTTCCATAGTAGCATGTGCTGTATGCCCTTCTTGCCAAAGGAATTCTGTTGTTCTCAAAAATAAACGAGTACGCATTTCCCAACGCACCACATTTGCCCATTGATTGATCAACAAAGGTAAATCACGATGCGACTGAACCCAGTTTTTAAAGGTACTCCAGATTACGGTTTCTGACGTAGGGCGAACGATCAACTCTTCTTCTAGTTTAGCATCAGGATCTACGATAACGCCTTTCCCATCGGGAGAAGCTTTAAGACGATAATGCGTTACCACAGCACATTCTTTTGCAAATCCTTCCACATGGCTTGCCTCTTTGCTTAAATAGGACTTCGGTATAAAAAGAGGAAAGTAGGCATTGCTATGCCCAGTTTCTTTGAATTTTTTATCTAATACAGCTTGCATTTTTTCCCAAATGGCATATCCATAAGGTTTTATAACCATGCAACCGCGGACATCAGAATTCTCTGCCAAATCGGCTCTTTTTACAAGCTCATTGTACCACTCGGAATAATTATCACTTCTTTTTGGAAGACTCTTGCTCATTTTTTTTAGTTAAACTGTTTTCAAAACTTATTCTCCAATTAAAAGGACGGAATATACCTAATTGGGTTTAAATAGAGAACATTGCGATAAAATTGGTATGTCTTTTGTAACTCTAATTAAAACCAATTTGCAAAGATAACCGAACTATGAAAATAGTACAGGGAAATGAAAAAAAATTACCTGAAAACAAACTTATCTTTTTGTAAATTTGTCTTAATACTAAAGACTGTATTATAGGCGTTAAATTTATAGATTATGAAAAATTTAGCTAATATCTCACTCCTAGCCGGCTTTGCCCTATTCCTTTTGGGATGTGCACAAAGCAATATGCCTCAAACTTCCGAATCTGACGATATGTATTTTTCTGCTAAAGACAAAGAAAAGGTTGTTTTAGCAAAAGAGCAGGCTGAGAAAGCCCGTCTTGAAAAAGAAGCTGCCCAACGTCAAAATGACTATTCAAATTCTACTACTGAGGTTTACGATTATTCGAACGATAACAATACTAATAATTCCAATCCAGCTTCGAATTCATATCAAGATGGAGGGAATACCTATATCACGAATTATTATGATGACAATAGCTTTGGTTACAACCGTTATGCCTCTAGTAATTATTATGGGAATAATTACTATTCAGGATATGGGGGTGGTTCAAACTTTAGCTTTGGTTATTCCACTGGCTTCGGTTGGAATAATTATTATGGCTATAATTCATATTACAATCCATATGTTTATGATTGGGGCTGGGGCTACAGTCCTTTCTACGGCTGGTCGTATTCTTCTTATTATTCTCCTTATGCTTACGGATATTATAGTTATGGCAACCCTTATTATTATGGAGGCTATTACGGTGGTGGTTATTATAATAATGGATATTACAATGAACCTTCTACTTCAAAATCAAATAAACATTATGGTCCGAGAACCAATGGCGCAACCACATCAGGTAATTTGCGCTCAAATAGTTATGGCAACCAAACAAACTTAAAGTCTAGCACTGGAACAAGTACTCCTAGAACAAGAGAGGGTACAAGTGGTTCAAATCCATCTAATAGTCAACGTACAAGGAACGGGAATAATTATAATTACAATTCTGGAAATAGCGGTACGTCTACTCCAAGAACAAGACAGTCAAATGCTACTGGAGGGAACTCAAATCAAAATACAAATACTTCGCAACCTCGAACAAGAGAAACTAATCCCACTTATTCAACGCCTTCAAATAATGGTGGGAATTCAAACCAAAACACCAACACATCACGCCCTCGAACAAGAGAAACTAACCCCAATTACTCGGCTCCTAATAATAATGGGAACTCAAATCAAAACAATAATAACCCTCAGCCACGAACTAGGACAACTACACCGTCTTATTCTCCTCCATCAAATAATGGCGGAGGAAATAACGGAGGAGGTTCACGCGGTGGTGGTGGAGGCGGTGGAAATAATGGTGGCGGAGGAGGCGGTGGTGCCGGTCGCACAAGAATTAGATAATGACAAATTGTTTGCATACTCAATAGCTTATTAAGCAAAAGGGTATTTTAGATAAATAACAATAAGAAAAAATTAAAATACCGAATGAAATATATAGCTCTTAGTGCAGCTTCCATACTGTTTTTTGTAACAAGTACAGTAAATGCCCAATATGAAAATTATGCTGCACTTTTTGGCAGACAAACTTCTTTTGGTGGAACTGCTAGGTATGCATCTATTGGTGGTGCAGCCACTTCTCTGGGTGGCGATTTGGGTGCTGCTACAGTAAATCCTGCTGGTTTAGGAATGTATAGAAAATCAGAATTTTCATTCAGTCCATTTTTTGGTGGATCTGGATCTAGTTCTAATTTTCTTGATGAAACCAGTCATGATAGTAAAGGCTCTTTTGGACTTTCTAGTCTTGGTATCGCTATTTGTGGAATAAAGGATGACTTAGATAAAAGCGATTGGAGAGGTGGGACGTTTAGTATAGGAATGAGTAGAACCAATAGCTTTCACAATAGCGTTTCATTTTCGGGAACAGACTTAAATAATAGTATTGCAGATTATTTTGTACAAGCTGCCAATGGGTCAATAATTGACAATTTGAGTACACTACCATTTCTTGCTTACAATACCTATGTTTTAGATACAACAAGCTCTGGAAATCAATATACGAATCACTTAGACGACAGTGGAACGGGTGGTTTTGGATCAATGAGAAAAGAAGGTACTTATACTACTAAAGGCGGGCAATATCAATGGAATATTGCATATGGAACTAATTACAAAGACAAATTATTTATAGGTGGTGGATTTGGGATTACTTCTTTAAGTTTTAGAGAAGATCTTACCTATACAGAAATACATAATTATAACGGTGTCTCCAATGCGTTTGACGTCTTAACCTTAAATGATTATAACAAAATAAAAGGAACAGGTGTAAATTTTAAACTTGGTTATATTTATAAAATCGGTCAAGTGCTGAGAATAGGAACTACTGTTACGACCCCTACTTATTATTGGATGAATCAGGAGTATGGCTCAGACCTTACTGCTGTATTTCCTTCTGATCTTTCAGTTGACGGAGAGCTATTGGGAACTAGGTCACTTTCATCGGATCCAGGGTATTTTAAATTTAATTATACAACACCTGCGAAAATAGCAATTGGAACTTCACTATTTGCAGGCAAAGTAGGCTTTCTAAGTGCTGACGTGGAATATGTACCCTACAGTTTGTCAACGCTATCTTCAACAAATAATGCAGATGATAAAACGATGAGATTTTATAACGATATAGTTAGAAATAATTATCAAAATGTATTGAATTTAAAGTTAGGCGGAGAACTTAGGTTAGATATTTTTAAATTTAGAGCAGGTTTAGCATATCTTCCAAACCCTTATAAAAATAGTGATGCGATAAATGCAAAATTTGTTCCTCAAGTTAGAAACGCTTCACCTAATGGGGACATTACACAAATAAGTGGTGGTGTGGGTGTGAAGTTAAATGATTTTTATGTTGACCTAGGAATCGTAAATGCTAAATATAAATCTACTTACCAACCTTATTCTTTAGTAAGTGATCCAACTATATCTTCTTTTGATACTGCTGCTAAGGCAGATTCTAAAAGTTCTACAGTGAATGTAATTCTTACGTTAGGATTTTATT
This sequence comes from Cytophagales bacterium, assembly GCA_031416415.1. Taxonomy (GTDB): domain Bacteria; phylum Bacteroidota; class Bacteroidia; order Cytophagales; family Cytophagaceae; genus JANYCO01. The sequence continues at coordinate 19,570 of JANOTP010000292.1, forward strand.
TTGAATAGACAATAAATGATACACCCATTGTTTTATTGGGTGTATCATTTATTGTCGTTGTCTTACTACTTCATACATCATTATCCCGGCAGCTACAGATACATTTAAAGATTGTATCTTTCCTGTGATTGGAATTTTTAACATTTCATCTGACAATTTTAAATATTCAGATGAAATGCCATCTTCTTCAGAACCCATAACTAATGCCAATGGACCTTTACAATCTGTTGAATCTATATTGCCTCCTCCTTTTTCAGAGCACGAAATAATTTTTAGTCCGTTGTCTTTAAGATATTTTAACGTGGCCTTTAAATTGTCTTCTCTACAAACAGGAATATAATTTAACGCTCCAGCAGAAGTCTTAACTGCATCACTGTTTATCTGCGCACTACCACGACTAGGAATTACAATAGCTTGTACACCCATACATTCTGCAGAACGTGCGATGGCGCCAAAATTACGTACATCCGTAACTCTGTCTAAGACTAATATAAAAGGTGTACCACCTTTTTGGTATACTTCGGTTACGATATTATCTAACGATGCATAAATCACAGGAGAAATAAAACATATAACTCCTTGATGAACTTTTCGTGTTATTCTATTTAGTTTGTCTACAGGTACTTTTACTACAGGAATATTGTGTTTGGTAGCCAACTGAAGCAACTCCGATACAATAGTTCCACCTACTTCTTTTTGAACGAGTATACGTTCAATCTCTTTCCCAGATTTAATCGCTTCTATTACTGGTCTAATACCAAATACAAAATCGCTATTTTGTTGTTCCATTATTTATACTTTAAACGCTATCTCTTATTAAAATTTTATTCGACTCTTGACTTAAAGATTACAAAAATAAGGAATCAAATTCATTTAATTATACCTTCTTCAGCTTCGGGGTTGTTTCTTTTCTGAAAATAGTCAATAACCTTTTCTAGGACTTCCATATAGATGGCAAGAAGAAGGATGGTAATGTGGATATTGAAAAGAAAGAAAGATAAAGCCGATAAAAGAACAAAGAAAATGATATAACTCAAGAGATTAAGGAAATAAGAAGCCTTACTTAAAAATTTTATTTTTTTGCTTAATCGTTTGAAGTAGGAAGTGACCAACGCTCTTCCTTTAAAACAATTGTAAGAAATAAAATAAAACCCTGCAAATAGGAACAAAATAAACCAAACACTAAATAAGTTATCCCCTTCTCTAAGTGCTAAATATATATTGAGAAGAATTAAAGGGCCAGGAGTAGCTCCATAAATAGTTTCATGAATGTCAGAATCTGAAAAATCACCTATAACTACAATTCTGTTTTTTGTAAGATTAGCAATTTGCTCTTCTGCACATGACTTAGAAGCAGCTTTTAAAGCATAGTCTTCCTCTGTAAATTTACTGTCTGGCTTTATTAAGGATGGATTTAATCCATCACAAAGTAGATCCGAGAGGTATAGTATTTGATATTTTACAACATCTCCACTGTCTGACAATTCTGTTTTTTCAACCTTACGATCTATATTTTCACTCCATATGCGAAGGTCAAGTATGAATGAAGATAATGCAAGCCTTCCATTACTACTTCCATATAAACCGTGATCGTTGAATTTTTTTTCATGTAAAATTTCATACATAACCAAAGGAGTAGTGCGCACAGAATCGGCATATAAACATTTGAATTTTACAAAATTATTGTCAATCGTATACTTGCCATAATCGGACAATGCTACCGGAACATTAAATAAAGGAAGTTCAGGCTTTCCATCCCCGTCCATATGATAAGGGATTAAAATATTTTTTGTTTTTGTAAGTTCTTTTTGCAAGCTACTATCAGACTGAAAATCTGAAGAATCTTTTAAGAAAACATCGAGAAGAATAAATTTATGATGATTGGTTTTGTTTATATAAGAGAGTAATTCGGCAATTCGTTTTCTGTTTGTGATAGGGCATTTGCCAATAAGTTCGTCTGGCTCATCAGGCTTATTATATTGATTTACTAATTGCTTTTCCCATGCAATATCAATAAATAAAAATTCGTTGGGATTCGGCTTTTCTTTAATTTTAAATAAAGTGTTTTTTAGGCCAGTTGTGGTTCTTATCATAAATTCTTCATCATCGGTCATGATGTCTGAATTGTTTACCCATAAAAAAGTAAATACAGTCATAAGAACTGCATTAAAGGCGCTAAAGCCTATTATTGAAATTTTTGATTTAAACATTTAGTAGTTAATGGTGCGGAAATTAGGTTAGTTAATAATGTTTTTAGTTAACCATTTTTTCAATTGTCCTTCATCTGTTCTCCCATAAATGTCCAAGACAAATTTTATTAGTTCATCTTCTGTTTTAATTTTATCGGCATTTAGTTCTTCTTTACATATTTTATAAACCGAAGCTAATTGTTCTTTTAATTCCTCTTCATTCACGAAGACAGGTTGAAAACTAACAATTTTACTACTGGAATTCGTACTTGCGTCAAATTTATATAAGTCTACTTTTTTTATCATAGCGGGATTCAGATCTTTTCCTTGATGATTTTTATACAAAGCGATTTTATCAAATATGATTTCAGTTCCTTCGAATGCTAATTTTTTACTCGTAACTAAACCATTGCTTTCGTAACGGTAAATAATAAATTTCTCATTGTTTAATTCATAATTTTTGGGATTTAATTTCACTCTGAAATTATTTCCGACTAATGCAAAGCTGTCCTCGCCAAAATAATTGCCCAAGTCTGAAACTCCTGATTCTTCCCCTCTCGTGCTTAACCTACCTGTACTCTTAACAGGTAATAAAGAACTTTTGACAAAAACCATAAATTCGTTTTGATTTGATTTATTTACAACGGGTTTCAATGTAAATTTGCCTTTAGGACCCATTACAATTATATAAGAATCTTTAGTTGAAAATCGAAGTTTTAAATCTGCGTCGATTTTATCGCCAACCTTTATCGCTTTATCAGATCCTTCTTTATATACAGAACCTTTGGCTAGCACTACCCAATAATTATCTACGGCCAATAAGTTAGAGCTGGTAAATAATAAAAGGAGCAAGAATGGAAAGATGATTTTTCTCATATACTAATAAGGAATTGTTAAGTTTAGAACTAAGGTACTATATATAGATTTACCAAACAATCCAAAAACTTTATTTTTAAATGTTTGAAAACGAGCTATTTTACCATTAAGAGACAATTTTCGTACCATTTATTAAATTTAATCTAATTGCGTGTTCTATTTTTGGATAATATAAATAATCTTATTACTATTGTCCCATTAAAATCAATTAATTAACCCTAAACTAAAAATTAACGTGATGACAAAGATTACAAAATTAACATTATTGTTTGTCTTTATTTTCTCGAGCGCTTCTTTCGCTCAGCTATCTTTAAGAGAAAATGATCCTGCAACTTACAAAATTGGAACAAGACCAATTGCTGGTAACATGGCTTTCTACATAGGCCTTGATGCAAAAACAGTTGGAGATCTTTTCAAGAAAAAAGAAGATCAAGAAGAAAAACTTATTACTTCAACTACTTTTCCATTAGTAAATGTGAAATATTATATTGATAACAATACAGTATTCAGAGTAGGTGTTTCTATCAACAAAGACAAATCTGTATTTAGTGGTAAAAGCAGTGCTGATACTGCTGCAGCTGCTTTAAAAGAAGGTAAATCTAAAGCGGTAACTTCAGAATATTTATTAATTCCTGCAATTGAAAAACACTTTAACACAAACAACTTTCTTGATGCTTATGTAGGTGTTCAAGCATTAATAGGTTTTGTAAAAGACAGCAAAGATTCTTCTTATACAAGAGTAAACGGAGATTCTTATAAATCTACAGTAAAAGGAAATTCTCCTGTTTATGGACTTGGTGCTTTCGTTGGTGTTCAAGCATTCATTGCTGATCTTCCATTGGCAATTGGTCTTGAGTATGGTATTAATGGTAAAGGATATCTTGGAAATAAATTCAAAACGGCAACAGAAACTACTGTAGGTGGTGTTACTACTAACGTTGACACTGTAACTCCTGCAAATGGTACTTTTGCTGGTAATTATGACAAAGCAAATGGTCGTGAATTTCAAATAAACAATATGGTAAGAGTAACATTAAATTACTTCTTCTCTAGATAGTTTTTACCATTCTAACCTAACAAAAGATAAATAATCTTAAAAAATATGACTATTAAATATAAATTCATCATACTGTTTAGTGCAGTTGCTATAGGACTTAGCTCCTGCATTGGCATCTCCACTAACAAAAGTCTGCAGAACAGTCCGCTGGGTGCTGACTTTCGTTTCCAAATGAAATGGGAAGACTTACAATACGTAGGAGAAGTAAAAGCTACAGCTAGCTGGACTCAATACCTTGGCGTAATAAAAGTACATAATTATACAAGTAATATCACTTACAAACTTAATGGTGGACAAACTTTCCTTGGTGGTGGTTTGCTTGGCAAAAAGAAAACAGATGATCTTGTGAAAAGAGCGTTGTATGATGCAGTGGAAAAAGATCCTGCTTTTCAAGAGGCAGATTTTATTATTCCTGTTCAAACAAAAACGGAAACAACTAAAATGTTTTTGGGTTCTAAAAATGTACAGACAGTAAAAGCGAAGCTTTACAGACTAAAAGAAAACAAATAGTTTTCTTTACCAAAATAAAAAAAGACCGTCACATTGTGATGGTCTTTTTTTATTTTATGATCTTACTAAAATTTTATTTTCTTTTGATAAAAATAAAATCTCCTCCTTCGTCTCCCGTCTCTTTGATTTCGCCATATTGAGGAACTTGTCCATTAGGGCTATTATTTATTACGGCTTGTCTAAAGCTTGAGAACAATGTTTCAGAAGCGAAAAATGGCTCTTTGTTTTCTTCTAGTCTTTTAATCATATACCGAATAAATACACTTTCGTCTGGTACTGTTTTCAATGCCCCACTAGTCATAGCCTTGCGGCTTGGTAATTCATAAAATTGCTTGATTGATTTGGATGCGTTTGCAAATGCATCTCTTGTCTTGAAAATTCCTCCACTAAAACAAGCGTCTGCAATTAGTAAAGTATGTTTTGATCTAATTCCACCAATGTAATCTTTAAGGTCACTGTTTGAAAACCAATAGGCACGATTATCCTTTTGTGCATCGGAGGGTAACCAATACCCTTTTTTAAATTGTTCGTCCCATACTCCATGTCCAGCATAAAAAATAAGAAGATTGTCAAACTCAGTTACAGTTTTACTCAGCAAGTCAAATGCTTTTACTATGTCGTCACGTTTAGGGTTTTTGAGGTAAGTTGTATTTTCTTTATCAAAAGTATAATAGCTCTGTAATGTTTTAAGGATGTTTTGTGCATCACCTGCTGGCTTGTCTAAGTCATTAATCGTAGGGTCGACGTAGTCTTCTACTGCTATAATGAGCGCATAATATTTGCCATTGTTAACAGATTTTGCAGGATCAAAATTAAGGTCAACGGTTGTACTGGTAGAGCTGTTTTGTTTTACCTTTGTCATGGCATTTTCATCTTCTCTGTTTTTTTCCTGAATGGAGGCAACCATCGTTTTTGTTTCACCTTTTTGAGTATGCACGCTCTCTCCAATATTAAGAGAAGATACGCTCCAAATTTTAATTTTATCGGCAAGTTCGGATGATGCTATGAATTTTCCATTAGGAGAGAACGTTACTGCTGTTAACACTTCTGACTGTTTTGGTAAACTGCCAACTTCGAGGCCTGATTCTACACTCCAAATTTTAATGGTTTTGTCTGCACTGCCCGTAACGATGAATTTATCGTCTCCACTTAAGTCCATTACGGGTATTATTCCTTTATGTCCTTTTAGTGTTTTATAAGTTAAGCCAGAATTAGTATTAATAATATTTATGAATGCATCATCGCCAGAAACAACAAAAAAACTTTCGTCAAAAGACGACTTCATAGTTCTTATAATGCTAGAGTGAGTAGCAACGTTTCTAACATATTTCCCTGAGTTCACTTCCATTTGTCGGATAGAAAAATCGGAACTGCTTAGAAAAATATATCGTTCATCTCTGCTTAGCCAAAAACCTGTCAATTCTTTAGGTTGAGTTGGATATTGTTTTATTAACTTACCAGAATTTTTATCCCAGAAACGCACCGACCTGTCAGCCGAAACAGAGATAATTTCTCCATTTTTTTCATTTAGCCAAGCCTTGGTAACCGTGCCGTCGTGACCTAAAAATACGTTTAGTACCATTCCTGTAGCTACTTCATAAAGACGTATGGTTTTATCTTTGCTGGCAGATAAGATCGCGCTTCCATCAGAAGTGAACTGTAGTGATGTAATTATACCCGAATGACCCGTAAGTGTTTTTTCTTCTAGCCCCGTTTCAATGTCCCAGATAATAATTTTACCATCCGCTGCGCCAACCGCAAGCTTTTTGGAATCTTCGCTAAACGCTAGGCACATAGCAGTAAGACTTTTTCTTTGAAGTATTTTAAAGGGCTCCTGAAGTAAGTTTTGAGCAAATACGTTCTGCAAACTTATCAGGAGTAGTGGTAATAGAATTAAAAATTGTTTTTTCATTGTTTTACTTTTTAATGTTAAACATATATTTGTCGTTAGCCGAACCAGTGTTGTTTTGTATGTCTGTTATTTTGATAGCAGCATAAAAAGCTTCTGTCCCATAAATCTGTTTATATAAAATAATGTCACCAATTTTCAAGCCAGATATCTTGTTTGTTTTGGCAGTAGCTTCATAAGCATTTTTTAAACTGAGTAATGTGGCAGCCCCAAAATCAAAGGAGTTTTTTCGTGCGAAAAGCCCACCGGAAGGCGATATCCATGAATAAGACAATGAATCAGCTTGAAGGGAATCAGTAATATTCATATCTTCTGTATATGGGCTTGAGAACACTAATGAAGTAGATAAAACAAGATTATACGCGCTTGGCTGTCCCGAGAGTCTACTGTATAATTCATTGCCACTTATGGAAGTAAGTGCACGGTCTGCAAATGTAACATCTAAGCCTTTAGAAGCACTAATTGAATTTCCATCTGAATCGGTAAGCTCAAAGTATAGGCTAAGACTTACGTTTTGTGAACCATAGTCGGGAACTTGAAAAGGATATTGCATGGTGAAACTCTTTACTTCTAAGGTAGAGTCTAATAATGTAGACAATGCTCCGCCTCCTGTTTTATAAGTTATTTTTAATCGTTGTAGTTTTACAGGTGAATTTCCTGTGATTGTAAATATTTTAGTTTGACCTGAAGTGACAGTAATGAAAGTCTCCACGGGGCTTATAGATAAAGTGATTTTGTCTTCTAGCTTATTCTTTTTGCAAGAAGTTAAAAAAAAGACAACTGCAATAGAACAGAAAATTAGTAGTAAGTTATTTTTTTTCATTAAACGGATTTTAAATAGTAAATTAATTAGTACAAATATACTAAAAGTACTCTTAACTCTCTATATAACAGTTCTTGAAACAAGGGACAAGGTTTTGTAAATCAAAAATGCCACAGTTTAAAACTGTGGCATTTTTGATGAATGAATTGTAAGGGGAGATTATTGCCCTTTTTGGTAATAAAACATGAGTTTCTCGTAATACTTACTCGCCTGTTCGGTTTTTCCTGCTTCTTTTAGAGAATTAACAATCTGATCTAAATAAGCAAGAGATAGTTGATAATCTCTAGAGTTTGCGCTCATTTTATTTTTATCCATATATTCAAGCATTTCAATAGATCTAGACGACATAGTAGTAGCGATGTGCTCTGCTTTTTTATCCTCTCCAACTTTGTATAGTAAAGAAATATAAGAAGGCATATAATAGTCATAAGGAATTGTATGGTCAGGCATCATAGCTAAACTATAGTTTAATACTTCCTTAGCTTTGTCAAGTTTGCCTTCTGCGATCAATTGTCCTGCCAGTGCATGGTATTGATTACGTGCGTTTGCAGGGAATCTCAAATAGTTTTCATCGTAGAAAATACTTGAATCAGCCATGTTACGGAAAGCAAATTTCTTCATCATATTATTGTACATGATGGTTGAATTCGTCCAGCCATTTTTTGCACCTGGTACTTTCGCAGGCATTAGTCGGTAAGCAAGACCTTCTAGTTGCATGTACTCACGTAGATTTAAGAAGTCTTCTCCTGAAAGTGTAGAAGAGAAGTAGATTGGTCTTTCCCAATTATTATTCGCAATCATATCAAGAATAATAAGTGATTTTTTATCCAAGCTATTTGCTCCAACATTCCAAGCCAATTTGTCGACAATGTAATCTGTCATTGAAGTGTCGACTATTCCTAGGCTAAGAATTTTTGCTTTGTCAATTGGAACTATAAAATTCTTAGAAGGATATATACTATAAGATTCGCCACCACCACTGATTTGGGTTACTAATCTATTTTTTTCATCTACAAGTTTTACGTATTTCTGAAGGCTAATTCCACTTTCAAATCTTTTGTCTTCTACAAAGTATAACATGTCATTTGTACCAGACATATAGCTTTCGTCTTTAAGCGTAATTGGCAAGGGCGCAGAAAGATAAGATTTACGTTTCATCTGGTTGATGTACCAATCTGTATTTAATAAACTTAAATTACATACTCTTACATCTGTACGAATCTCTTCTACTTCTTGCGCATACCATAGAGGGTAGGTGTCGTTGTCACCACCTGTAAACAATATTGCATTTGGGGCACATGAATTTAGAAGATTGATAGCAGAATCTACTGAGTGGAATCTTTTTGAACGATCATGATCGTCCCACCCTTCAGCGATCATAATGCCGGGAACTCCAAGACATACAAGTGTTGCTAAAGTAGGCGCTACAATAGAGTTTTTAATTAAATTGTTCAACATGTCATAAATAAACAACACACCAAGCCCAATCCAAATGGAGAAGGCATAGAACGAGCCAACGTGGGTGTAATCTCGCTCACGTGGTTCTATTGGGGGTTGATTCAAATATAATATAATGGCAATACCTGTGAAGAAGAAAAATAAACTTACAACAGCCCAGTTTTTAAGGTCTCTTGTAACATGAAATATAAAGCCCATAATTCCTAAAAATAATGGAAGCATGTAATAATTGTTTCTGGCTTTGTCTTTCAGCATTTGCGAAGGAAGTCCTTTGCCTGACCAATCGTTGAATGCAAGCGCACCAGATCCATAGTCGCTACCAGCGCGACCTACAAAATTCCAAAGGAAATAACGTCCCCAGAAATGACCTATTTGATGTTTGATTAAATAGCCAATATTTTCTGTTTGTGTAGGTTTACGATCAGATTTAATATTCATGATTCTTTTGTACTCCTCAATATGTTGAGGTTGTGTGCTGTACATACGAGGAAACATCATAGTGTATTTTTTATCGTACTCATAACTTTTTTTAAAGTCATAAACTTGATAATCATCTTTTGCTTTTCTGTAAAGAGGCGCTTCGTTTTTAAGGAAGAAATCTTTTCCGTATTCAGCTTTAGAGGCAGTATATACAGGCCCTTTCAAAAGGGGACGGTCGCCGTATTGTTCACGTTTTAAGTAGGAGACAAACGTCATGATGTTTTCAGGATCGTTCATGTCTATTGTAGGTTGGAATTGAGAACGTACTACAATAACGGTATAAGAAGAATATCCGATTAGAATAAATGTAATCGAAAGAAATATAGTGCTGAGCGTTTTTGCTTTTATCAGTTTAACAAAAGCGAAAATACCAATACCAGCAGTAAGGAGAAGTTTGATAATTATTTTCAGCCAAAAACCTGACCCTACATCTCCAATTAAACTTGATTCGTTTATTTCAAAAATAATGGATAGAAAGGCGATTACAACAAAAATAATCGCAGCAATTTTATAGTATTGCTCATTCAGAACTTTGCCCGCACTTGCCATTACACCTACTACTACAAACCCTACAATAAGAGCTATAAATAAGATAATACCAGCACCAAATGGTAACCCAAGGCTGTTTACGGCAAAAACTTCAAAAGAGCTTGCCATCGATGGTAGACCAGTAATGACACCGTTCATTGTTAGCATAATAAGCAAAGCACTTACTAAGAAAGTTACAATGATTCCAAGTGGTTTTGGATCGTATTTTTTGAAATAATAGATAAAGGCGATTGCTGGTAGAGCCACTAAGTTTAATAAGTGGACACCTATAGATAAGCCAACCAGATAAGCCAATAAGATTAACCAGCGATCTGCGCCTGGCTCGCCTACTTTGGATTCCCATTTCAACATAGCCCAGAAAACAATAGCCGTAAAGAAAGAAGACATGGCATATACCTCTGCCTCTTCACTAGAAAACCAAAATGAATCTGAAAATGCAAATGCAAGACTTCCCACAAAACCGCTACCCATTATAGCAATGATTTTAGGTAAGGAGTATTTACCGTCTGCCTCTACACTAATCATCTTTTTAGCGAGCATGGTAATAGTCCAGAAAAGGAATAGGATAGTGAAACTACTTGATAAGGCAGAACACATATTGATCCAATAAGCTACTCTTGTGGTATCGCCGAGGGCAAAAAACGAGAATAATCTTCCTAATAAAAGGAATAATGGCGCTCCTGGAGGGTGCGGAACCATCAGTTTGTAAGAAGTGGAAATAAATTCACCACAGTCCCAGAAACTCCCAGTGGGTTCAAGGGTTAGAATGTAAACAGTGGTAGCAATTAAAAACACTACCCAGCCGGTAATGTTATTGATTTTGATGTAGTTCATAGTTTTTCAAAAATATCAGAATGGCGAAATTAATAAAAAAATCGAACGAAACTGAATTATTTTTATATTAATAAGAAAGCTTCGATTTTAAAGCCGAACGATGGAAAAACTAATAAATTGTATAAGGATTAAAATTAACGGGCCGCTCTGAATAATTTGCGGGTTTCTAAAATTCCTTTATCGGAATAAATAGAGCAAAAGTAAACACCAGGACGAACACCTGTAAAGTCTATAGTATAAGAAAGTACGCCTCCTCTGTAAACTGCATGAATAACTAACTCAGAAGAAACTTCTTTGCCTATAGCATCAAATATTTTCAATCCCGTGACGTTTTTATTCGCGTGGTTAATGTTGATTACTACTTGATCGTCAAATGGGTTGGCAGAAGTAGAAACAGAAAAAGTAGTATCTGACTGTGCTTTAACCTCTTGATGGGCTAACACAGCTATAAAAAACAAAGATACTATTACTATTATTTTTTTCATTCTATTTGCAATTTAATAACTTATTGCATAAAAACTATGCCATTTTAATGTTATTTTTATAATAAACGTATTAAAAGAACCTTTTGTTCGAAAATGATTCAATGTAAATAGATTATTTTAGCTGAATTAATAATTAAGCATTTAATATTACTCTTAATTATCAATGCTTTAACTCTTTTTTGTTAAGATCCAGCCCAGCCATCTCTGTCCAGACTTCTATATTGGATTGCCTCTGCCAGATGTTCAATCTTTATTTCTTCTGTTCCAGCCAAATCGGCAATCGTTCTGGCTACTTTAAGAATTCTATCATACGCTCGAGCGGATAGTCCAAGTCGCTCCATAGCAGTTTTAAGTAATTTTCGTCCTGCTTCATTAATTTCACAAACATCCTTCACCATTTGCGAAGGCATCATTGCATTGCAATATACTTGTACCACTTCTGGTTGATTATTATAAACGTCAAAGCGTTTTGTTTGTATATCTCTAGCTTTTTCTACGCGTAGTCTGATTTCTTCACTTGACTCTGCTTTTCTGTTAGCGGTCATTTGATCGAAGGTAACGGGTGTGACTTCAATATGTAGATCAATTCGATCTAATAATGGGCCACTTACTTTATTTAAATATCGTTGTACTACACCTGGTCCACAAACACATTCCTTTTCGGGGTGGTTGTAATAACCACAAGGGCAAGGATTCATGCTGGCTATTAACATGAAGTTGGCGGGAAAATCAATGGATATTTTTGCACGACTAATATTAACCCTTCTTTCTTCTAAAGGTTGTCGCATTACCTCAAGTGCGGTGCGTTTAAACTCTGGTAGTTCATCAAGAAATAGAACGCCATTGTGTGCTAGCGATATTTCTCCAGGCTGAGGAAAACTGCCACCACCTACTAAAGCCACATCACTGATGGTATGATGCGGAGAACGAAATGGCCGGTTAGAAATTAATGCCGCCTTAATGCCAAGTTTTCCAGCAACCGAATGTATTTTGGTAGTCTCTAATGCTTCATGTAAATTTAAAGGAGGAAGAATAGAAGGAAGTCTTTTGGCGAGCATTGTTTTCCCTGCTCCTGGCGGACCTATCATTATTACATTGTGACCTCCAGCCGCAGCTATTTCCATAGCACGTTTTATATTTTCTTGCCCTTGTACATCAGAGAAGTCAGCATCATAGCTGTTTACACGACTAAAGAAAACATCTCTGGTATCCATTTTTAAGGGGGTGATTTCAAGTTTGTTTTCAAAAAAATCGATAGCTTCTTGTAAATTTTGAACGCCAATAATATCAAGATTATTTACGATAGCTGCTTCGATTTCATTTTCCTTAGGCAGCATAATTCCTTTGAAACCTTGCTTTCGGGCTTCTATGGCAATGGGCAAAACGCCTTTGATAGGACGGAGTTCGCCATCAAGTGCGAGTTCTCCCATGATAATATATTTGTCCAAATCATCTGTCATAAGTTGACCAGAAGCGGACAGTACACCAAGTGCAATGGGAAGATCGTAAGCGGATCCTTCTTTTCGGATGTCTGCAGGAGCTAGGTTTACAACTACTTTTTGTCTCGGCATTCGATAACTTAGATGTTTGATGGCTGCTTCTACCCTTTGTTCGCTTTCTTTAACAGCGCTGTCGGGCAGACCGACCATAAAAAATTTAGTACCCTGATTGATGGTTACCTCGATTGTGACTATAAAAGCATTTACTCCCTGAACTGCGCTGCCAAAAGTTTTAGCTAGCATCTGTGTTTAGTTGTTTCTCAATTAAAAAAATTAAAATATGGATTATTTTTATGTGTATTTCTTGTGTTCTATCTGCGTAGCCTGTGTGCGGAACATTAATATGTACATCGCAAAGTTCAGCTAATTTACCTCCGTTGTTTCCCGTAAGGCCAATTACTTTCATGCTTTTTTGTTTGGCAGCCTCTGCAGCTTTTATTACATTTTCGGAATTTCCACTAGTGCTAATTGCAACAAGAATATCGCCTTTTTTCCCAAACCCTTTTACATATCTAGAAAAAACATGTCCAAAGCCAAAGTCATTTGCGGTACAAGTTAGGTAGCCAGGATCAGAAATTGCCATTGCAGGAATTGGCTCTCTATCTTCACGGTATTTTCCAGTAAGTTCTTCTGCAAAATGCATTGCATCGCAAGCTGATCCTCCATTTCCACAGGATATAATTATACCTCCTTTTTTAAAAGAAGCCACTATTGTTTTAG
>JANOTP010000293.1:0-17252 GCA_031416415.1 Cytophagales bacterium
CTTTTCAAAACGATGAAAAAGAAAAAAGAGCCGCTGAATTGATAATTGCAAACAAAGAACTTTTAGCTTTCACCTACATTTCAAGTCATGATCTTCAAGAACCTTTAAGAAAAATACAAACTTTTGTAACCATTATACTTGAAAATGAAAATGATAATTTGACGGAGAATGGTAAACATAATTTCAAAAGAATGCAATTAGCAGCAGGAAGAATGCAACAGCTTATTGATGATTTACTAGCTTTCTCACGTATCGCCACTACAGAACTTAAATTTGAAAAAACACAACTAAATAAAATCGTAGAAGAAGTAAAAACTGAACTCAGAGATACAATTCTAGAAAAAAATGCAACAATAGAAGCAGAAGACCTTGGATCTGCCAACATAATTGCATTCCAATTTCGTCAGCTAATATATAATTTAATAAGTAATGCACTTAAATTTTCCAATGCTAAAATTCCTTCACACATAATAATTAGCAGTAGACTAGTAAAAGGAAATAAGTTAAACAATGAACGCTTATCTCCTTCAAAAACTTATTTTCATCTAAGCGTTAAAGATAATGGAATTGGCTTTGAGCCCCATTTCAATGAACGTATATTTGGAGTATTTCAAAAACTTCATGGCAAAGAAATTTATGAAGGTACAGGGATAGGACTAGCAATAGTAAAAAAAATAGTAGAAAACCATAACGGTAGCATTTTCGCTACAGGAGAATTAATGAAAGGCGCCACCTTTGATATATATTTACCTACCAACTAACTGCTTTTTTTATAACTTATTAATATATAGTCAAAATTGATTTATAGTTTTTCTAACTAATCCTTTTTTAGAGTTAGTAAATAATTGGATCTAATAACACCCAATTGTTTACTACTCCTTACAGACTTAATTTCACTAAGTCATTCCGTTTCAATCAATTCTCAACACTATTTCCCCTTTCATAATTCGCATTATATATATATTTCAACATTAATAAGTGTGAATAATATAAAAAATTGCCATTGTTATGTAATATGAATTAGGCAGTTCGTAACCATTTTTGTATCGTAATAATTAGCTATTAATATAATGAAACGAAATAATGTAAAACCAACTAATGGCAGTAAAAATAAAATTAATTGGAAATTACAAATTGGTCAAATTAAACTTAGAGCTGACTTTTCAAAACTATCTGAAATAAATAAAAATAAAAAATAATTATGGCAAATATAACTCAATTAAAAGGCAATTGGAATGAGACAAAAGGAAAGCTCAAACAAAAGTATGCATTATTAACTGACGATGATTTACTCTTGATAGAAGGTAAACAAGAAGAGATGTTAGGTAGACTACAGGTAAAACTTGGTAAGACAAAAGAAGAATTACATTCAATAATTGAATCACTTTAATTCATAAACAATTTAATAAATATAACTTTTCACAATTAACAACTCACATAATTAAATTTAAAAAAATGAAAAAATCAATTTTAGTACTAGCTACGGCCATTCTTGTATCAGGTTCAATCTTTACAAGTTGCAATACACCTGCTGAAAAAGTAGAAAACGCACAAGATAAAGTTATAGAAGCAAATGAGGATTTAACAAAAGCAAACGAAGAATATTTAGAAGATATAGAAAAATACAGAAGAGAAACTGCAGCAAAAATAGATGCTAATAACCAAAGTATTGCTGAGTTTAAAGCTAGAAAAGAAAATGAAAAAAAAGAAGCAAGAGCAGAGTATAAAGAAAAAATAGCTGAACTCGAGCAGAAAAATACAGACATGAAAAAGAAATTAGACGATTATCAAGCAGAAGGAAAAGATAATTGGGACAAGTTTAAAGTCGAATTTAACCGTGACATGGATGAACTTGGTCAATCATTTAAAGATTTTTCTGTTAAGAATACAAAATAATTTAAATTGTGATTTTTGATAGTTATCATTAAAAATCACTAAAAGCTTTAGGGTTGATAGCAGCTCTCTTCGCTACTATTCAATTTGAATAGTAGCGACAAAGAGAGCTAATAAAACCATAAAATAGAAAATAAGTAAAAACAAATAACAATTCACAATTTAAAAAAATAACATCATGGGAAATTTACTTTACATAGTTGCTGTAGTTCTAATCATTATATGGGCAATTGGATTTATTGGATATAGCGCAGGTGGGATTATACATATCCTATTAGTAATTGCGTTAATTTCTGTCATATTAAGAATTATTCAAGGGGGAAAAGTTGTTTAACACTTTAAAGTTTAATTAAAATGGCAAATTCAGATAATTCAGGAAAAATAATAGCAGCATTATTGTTAGGTGCCGCAATTGGTGGTGTGATAGGAGTTTTATTTGCTCCAGACAAAGGTAGTGAAACAAGAAAAAAACTTTCTATGAAAAGCGAAGATCTTACTGATGCTATGATAGAAAAGTATAAAGAATTTCTTGGCAAAGTTGAAAAAACAAAAGATATGACAAAAGAGTGCATTGAAAACGGGCACTCAGAGGCTCATGAAATGAATGTATAATATAGAACATAAATAACAATTGGCGTGTATAACGCCAATTGTTATTCTAAAATTTATCTTAAATGGAAACCAAAGTAAAAATAATTGAACCTCTTTTAGAAAGGGTTGAACAGTATAGTAAAACTAGCTTGGAATTATTAAAGTTAAAATCTATAGATAAAACTGCAGATATAGCTTCATCATTATTTTCTCGTTTGATATTAGTGATTGTACTTGCTTTTTTTACATTCACTTTGAATATAGGGTTAGCACTTTGGTTAGGAGAATTACTTGGAAAAGACTATTTAGGTTTCATAGTAGTTGCAGGGTTTTATGGACTGGTTAGTATTATAGTGTATTATATTCACCCCTCTATTAAATCAAAATTTTCTAATTCGATCATTACAAACATGCTAAATTAATAACTTTATGCAAAAGATAACTTCAGCAGAATTAAAACTATCCATTCAACAACTAGAAGACAAACAAACTACAGAATGGCTATTATTAAAAGAGGAATTCAATGTAACATTTGAAAATGCAAAACCTCTCAATATAATAATGAATTCATTTAAAGAATTCGTAGCTAGTCCTGATTTAAAAACAAAACTAATTAACGGAGCTATTGGTTTTGCTACAGGATATATAGCTAAAAAAGTTGCCGTTGGAGGTACACATAACCCAATAATGAAAATAGCGGGTACATTATTAGAGGTAGTGGTTGCAAATAAAGTTTCTAAAAACGCTGATGGTATAAAATCAATTGGCACCATGCTTATAAATAAATTAATAAAAAAATAATATATATAAATTGGCTAAAGAAGTGGTATAGGATTTTACTAGACACACACCTATTAAAATTTAAAATCGTTAGTTGATACATTCCTTGATTCTTATTAGAAATACATTTATACTAACAGTTTTAAATTATGAAACCCCAAATCGGACTTACAGAAAAAAATTTAAGTAAAAGCATAGATATGCTTTCTATTGTTTTGTCAGATGAAATGACATTATATATTAAAACCAGAAAATTTCATTGGAATGTTTCAGGTGAAAGTTTCATGGAACTACATAAATTATTTCAAAGTCAATATACAGAACTAGAAGAGACTATTGATTTAATAGCTGAACGAATTAGTAAATTAGGTGGCAATACCATTGGCACAATGAAAGAATTTTCTAAGCTAACGAGAATAAAAGAATCTCCGGATAAATATCCTAATCAAAAAGAAATGATTAAAGAATTACTGAGTGATCATGAATCTTTGATTATTGAATTAAGGAAGGACGTAGAAGAGGGAACCAACAAAAACAAAGATTTTGGAACTATAGATTTCTTAACAGGGATCATACAAGAACACGAAACTACAGCTTGGGTATTGAGAAGATATTTAAATTAAGCTAAGGAAACTACTAAAAATGAATTAATAAAGTATGCAGGACACTTCAGAAAGTCACTATTTAAGAAAGGTAAAAGGTTTTTTTGAAGAAGTAACCTTACTCACAAAATTTAATATACGCTTCTTTAAAGAAGCGGTAAAACCGCCTTATGAATTCAAAGAATTTGTAAGGCAATCTTATATAATAGGCTATAAATCGTTTCCCTTGGTAGCCATAACTGGTTTTATTATGGGACTAGTATTAACGATACAATCAAGACCTACTCTTGCTCAGTTTGGAGCCCAATCTTGGCTACCATCTATGGTTGCAATCTCCGTTATTAGAGAAATCGGTCCGGTTATCACTGCATTAATATTTGCAGGAAAAGTTGGGTCAAGTATAGGAGCTGAATTGGCTTCTATGAAAGTGACTGAACAAATTGATGCGATGGAAGTTTCAGGATTAAATCCATTTAAATATATTGTAGTAACTAGGGTGCTCTCAGCAACTTTAATGCTTCCTGTATTAGTAATCATTGCCGATTGTATTGCTTTATATGGATCTTACATAGGCGTAAATTTAAAAGATGACGTTAGTTTTCATTTATTCTTTTTAAATGTATTTGAGACGCTTTCGTTTTCAGATTTATTTCCTGCTGTCATTAAAACTTTCTTCTTCGGATACGGAGTAGGATTAATAGGTTGTTACAAAGGCTACAACTCAAACAAAGGTACCGAAGGTGTTGGAGATGCTGCTAATTCTGCAGTAGTACTTGGATCATTATCCATATTCATAATTGATATGATAGCAGTGCAATTAACTAGTATTTTTATTTTTACCGAATAACTTATGACAGTAGAAATAGAACATTTAAAAAAGACATTTGGGAACAATGAGGTTTTAAAGGATATAAACTTAAAAATTGAAAAAGGTGAAAATCTTGCAGTTTTAGGAAAGTCTGGTACTGGAAAATCTGTTCTAATTAAATGCTTAGTTGGTTTAATTGAACCCGATGAAGGGAAAATCGTTTTGCTTGGTCAAACAATTTCAGATTTAAAAACTACAGAGTTAAATGTTTTAAGAAAAAAAGTAGGTTTCTTATTTCAAAGTGCTGCTTTGTACGATTCAATGACGGTAAGAGAAAATCTAGAGTTTCCACTTCGGGATTCTAAATCAATATCAAGAGAAGAAATTGACACATTAGTTTTAGAAGTATTGAAAAATGTGGGTCTTGAAGAGTCTATAGATAAGATGCCCTCAGAACTTTCAGGAGGTATGAAAAAAAGGCTTGGGCTAGCTCGCACTTTAATTTTAAAACCAGAAATAATACTTTATGATGAACCAACAACAGGACTAGATCCTATAACATCTAAAGAAATAAGTAAACTAATAGTAGAAGTACAAAAAAAATACAACACCTCTGCTATCATAATTACTCACGATTTAGAATGTGCTAAGATAACTGCAAACAGAATAATTATATTAAAAGAAGGATTATGTTATGCAGAAGGTACTTTCAAAGAACTATCAGAATCTAAAGATACATGGGTTAACTCATTCTTTAATGGATAACAAAAAAATGAATCAACCCTCATAAATATAAAAAACTAAAAATAATAAAAAAATGAAAGAAAAGGCAGGAAATAACATCAAACTTGGAGTATTTATTTTTGTTGGAATATTAATGTTTATTATTGGAATCTACTTCATAGGTCAGAGACAACAACTATTTAGTAGCACCTTTGTCATAAGCGGAGTATTCAAAGATATAAGTGGACTTCAAGTGGGAAATAATGTTCGCTTTTCGGGTATCAATGTGGGTATCATAGAACATATAGAACAGATAACTGACTCTACCGTCAGAGTTGATATGCTGATAAATGAAAACTCAAGAAAATTTATAAAGAAAAACGCCAAAGCGCTAATAGGCTCAGATGGGTTAATGGGTAATAGAATTTTATTAATTATACCTGGACCTGCAAATAATAATGTAATTGCTAATAATGACAGGATAGAAACGGCACAGTCGGTAAGCATGGATGATATATTAAAAAACGTAAAAATCACTAGTGAAAATGCTGCAAAAATCACAAATGATCTCTCGGTAATTACAGAAAATATGCGTAATGGGAAAGGTACAATTGGCAAGTTATTTATAGATAGCACATTTGCCGACCATCTTGAAGATGCTTTGATTAATATCAAGTTAGGTGCAGGAGGTTTCAAACAAAATATGGATGCTGCAAGTCATAATGTTTTATTAAGAGGTTTTTTAAAGAAAAAAGAAAAAGCTAAAGAAGAAAAAGAGAGAGAAAAAGAAAAAGAAAAAGAAAAAGAAGAGAAAGAAAAAATCAGAGAAAAAGAGGAAAAAGAAAATAAGAAAGAATAATCTGTGAAAAATGTAATAAAGCCTTAGAGTTATGTAATAGAATAAAATATTAAAACTAACATATTTGTCTAAACAAAACACAAACCTTAATAAAGATAAATATGAAAAAGATAATTTTAATATTCGCATTGACAGGTATATCAGTATCTATGTGCACCACAGCTTTTGGACAAGAAGACAAAAAAGTTGTAAAAGCAAAAAAAGAAGTAGTTGAAGCAAAAAAAGATTTAAAAGTTGCTCAAAATGATTTAGCTCAAGCAAAAAATGATTCAATTGAAGATTATAAAAAATTTAAAATGGAAGCAGAAATTCAAATTAACGAAAACAATAAAAAAATAGCTGAATTAAAAGCTAAAAAATCAGATGCGACTGATAAAGATGCTAGAGCGAGATATGACAAAAGGGTTTTAGCATTAGAGCAAAGAAATATTGAATTAAAAAAGAAACTAGACGGAGCATCTACTGTGAAAACAAGTAATTGGCCATCTTTTAAACGTGAATTCAACCATGACATGGAAGAATTCGGTAGTGCATTTAAAAATATCGGCGTAGACAATGCAAAATAATTAATTAATATTAACTAAAGCGGAGTCTATCTGCTTTAGTTAATATATCCCTTCTACTCACCCACCCAATAATTAATAATAATCATTAATTATTAAAATCATACTAAAGAACCACCCAAATGAAAAATACATTTCTACTTTTATTGTTATTATTATCCATTCCATTATATTCTCAAAATATTCAATGGTCTTATACTATACTAGACCATTCCTCTCAAAAAAATTCTAAAGAAAATTCTGCTATTCAGGCTTTAGGTAGGCCAAACTCATTATCCGTTGGGATCAATAGTATCAACACTTGGCAACCCAAAAACAATTCTGGGGAAGAATTTATAAAAGTTGGTTTTTTAACACCTATTATTCCAAAACAAATCGTAATTATTGAATCTACCAACCCTGGATATATTTTAAAAGTATTGGCTTACGATGCAGAAGGAAAAGAGCATGAAGTTATTACTTATGCACCTAAAGCTGTAAATGTAAAAAATAGGATTCTACAAATAAACACTCAAAAAATAAACTTTCACGTATTTGCAATTAAAATTGTTTTAAGAAATGAAAAAGATATATCTGCGGCAATTGACGCTATTGGCATATCTTCATCAGATAAAATATTTAAAATTAAAGAAAGCACAAATGACATTATAAAATCTACTATGGTAGCTACTAAATTAGACACTACTGTAAATAGTAAATATCCAGAGATGGGTCCTTTGATTTCTCCAGATGGAAAAACTCTTTACTTTAGTAGAAGAGGTGATCCAAATGATGCAGGTGGAAAAAATGATAAAGAGGATATTTGGTATTCCGAATGGGATGAGAAAGGAAAAAAATGGAGTTTAGCAAAAAACATAGGAGCTCCTTTAAATAATGAAGAGCCTAATTTTATAAATTCAATTTCACCAGATGGAAATACAATATTATTAGGAAACTCTTATCTCCCTGATGGAACTATGGAAGACGGGGTTTCAATTAGTCAACGAACTAGTAATGGCTGGGGAACTCCTAGAAGACTTATAATAGAAGACGACAGTAAAAACATCAGTAAAATGGCTAACTATTTTGAATCTAATAGTCAAAAAATATTACTGATATCCAATAATCGTAAAGGCGATAGTTATGGTGATCGCGATTTATACGTAAGTTTTGTGAAAGCAGATAGTACATGGACAAAACCTCTTAATCTAGGAAAAAGTATAAATACTTTAGGGACAGAATCAGCACCCTTCTTAGCATCAGACGATAGAACGTTATATTTTACTTCCGATGGATTAAATGGATATGGAGGAAGCGACATTTATGTAACTAGACGTTTAGACGATACTTGGACAAAATGGTCAGAACCTGAAAATTTAGGACCTGTTGTAAATACAGCTCAAGACGAATCTTACTTAACACTTACGGCATCTGGAAATCAAGTTTTTTTTACTTCTCAAGCAAAAGACGAAAAAGATGTAGATATGTATATGCTAATACTTCCAAAAATTTTAAAACCTACACCAGTAATGTTAATGCTTGGAAGAGTTATTGATAGTAAGACAAATAATTATGTACCTGGTGTTAAAATATTTTTCGAAAATCTTACTACAGGCGTAGAAGTTGGTATAGCGAGTTCTAATATAAACTCTGGTAATTTTCAAATGGTACTTCCTTCGGGGAATAATTATGGTTATTTAGCTCAAAAGGAAGGGTACATCTCAGTAAACTCGAATATTGATCTAACGAAAATGACAGAGTACAAAGAATTTCATAAAGACTTATACATTACTCCTATTGAAATAGGTCAAACAGTAATTATAAATAATATATTTTTTGATTTTGATAAATATGATCTTAGAAAAGAATCTTTCCTAGAATTAAATAGGCTTGTTACTATCATAAAAAATAATTCGAGTATGCAAATAGAAATATCCTCTAATACTGACAATATCGGTACGCAAGCATATAACGAAATTCTTTCTGGAAAAAGAGCTGAATCTGTAATGAATTATTTAGTAAAAAATTCTGGTGCTGATAAAACAAGAATTATACTGAAAAATAATGGTGAATTAAAACCAATAGCTTCAAATGCTACAGCAAAAGGTAGACAATTGAATAGAAGAGTACAATTTAAAATTTTAGCAAAATAAACTTAAACAACTGATTTTATGAAAACACTAGGTATCGTATTAATAGCAATTGGCATCGCTGCTCTATTATATTCTGGATTTAAATACACTACTAAGGAAAATGTAGTAGATATAGGACCTTTAGAAATCAATAAAGAAAAGAAACACTCAGTAAATTGGCCTCCTATAACAGGTATAGTATTATTATTAGGTGGTATAGGTGTATTAATAGCAGATAAAAGAAAGTAAAAAAACACAAAAGTAAATTAATTAATATAATTTAAATTATTACGGAAATGAAAACACTCATAAATAAAAAGAAATTTCAATCTGTGGTATGTCTTAAGGACTATAAAGATTATATATATAATATAGACAAAAACCCTTCATTTCTAGACGACGACTTTGCTCTAATAAAATGCTTTATGGTAAAAGAAGATGGCACTCCCGACTTTAGTAAAGAAATTGAAATCTATGGGAAATACTTAGTAAAAGGAGGTACAAAATAATTATTTTAATTATTTTACTTACTATAGCTTATACTTCAACTACATTCATAGTTAAAGTATAAGCTATAATTGTTTATAATTTAAGTCGTTTATAACTTTACTATTTTTCAGGAATAAAATACCAACTAAAATGTGGGAGTTATATAACTTTCCAATTTAGTTATGTAATACTTTTTTTTATAATAAATACGATTTTACAAGACGATTAAGCAATCAAGACTAATGAATTTAGCTATGTATAACTAATTAAACATGTGCATTAAGTATTCTACTTCATTTGACAATAGAATATTGATAGCTACTAGAATAATTTATTATTGCATATAGAAATCAATGATGATGGATTTAAAAAATCACTTAATAAATAATTCAGTGATAAATTTAATATTACTATGAAATTAATAACAGCAGCACATGAACTCATATCCAATATGAGGGCTTTTTTTCAAACTAGTTCTAAACATAATTATCTAAATGAAGAACCCTTAAGGGCGGAGCTTTTTAGTTCTGATCAAATGGAACGTTTTGGTAAAACGTTAGCCAAAACCCACAAATTAATAGCGAAACCTACAAAAGATCAACTCTTAAAGCGACTGGCTAATAATGAAATAATATTGAATGAAGTACGTAAGCTACTAACTGATTCTATAAAAAGAAAGTATCAAATCCCCCCAGCAGGAGAATGGTTGATTGACAATTTTTATCTAATTGAAGAAAACATACGCAGTGCAAAAGTTCACTTTCCAAAAGACTATAGTGAAGATTTACCTCAGCTTTCTAATGGAGATTCCGAAGGAATGACGAGAATATATAATATAGTTTTACGAATAATTTCTCATAGTGATGGAAGGATTGACATCGAAAATTTAAGTGGATTTATAAGAGCCTACCAATCTGTCACAACTTTAAAATTAGGGGAATTATGGGCTATCCCAATTATGCTTCGTTTAGGGTTAATAGAAAACCTAAGACGCGTTTCGGCTCGAGTAGCTATAGATAGGCTGGATGGAAACCTAGCAGATTATTGGGCTCGACAAATGATTGAAACTGCTGAGAAAGATCCTAAAAACATGATACTCGTTATCTCAGACATGGCACGTTCCAATCCTCCGATGATGAGTGCATTTGTTTCTGAATTAAATCGATTATTACGAGGAAAAGGACCCGACTTGTCATTAGCTCTTAATTGGATAGAATTACAATTGTCAGATAGTGGTGTAACGAGTAATGAACTTATAAATACAGAAATTCAAAAACAAGCTGCAGATCAAGTTTCAATGAGTAATAGCATTGGAAGTCTTCGCTTACTTGGTACTATGGATTGGCGAGACTTTGTTGAAACTCATAGTATGGTAGAGAAAACGTTGAGTGAAGATGTAGGTGGTATTTATAATAAAATGGATTTTTCGACACGTGACCGATATAGGCATATAGTTGAAGATATTGCTAAAAAAAGTAATTTACATGAACATGAAGTTGCTCGAATAGCAATAAATCTAACACAAGACACGACATTTAAAAATGATAACGATGAGCGCACTTCCCATGTTGGCTACTATCTTATAGAAAAAGGGGTATCGCAAACAAGGAAATTAGCAAAAATGAACTTGTCGTTAGTACAAAAAATAAGACTTGGATTAAAAAAATATACCTTTGCTATTTATTTATCATCCATTTTTTTAATTACATTTTGTATAAGTGCAGCTATAGTAATAAGAGCTTTTTCAGATACTAGAAATATATGGCTTCTAGCTTCCATTGCTTTCCTATCGCTCATTTGCTCAAGTCAACTAGCCGTTTCTTTAGTTAATTTTTTATCTACCTTATGTGTAAAACCAAACCTATTACCTCGAATGGATTTCTCAGAGGAAATCCCTTCCAGTTGTACCACTTTGATTATCGTTCCAGTCATGCTAACGAGTTCTGAGGAGATTGAAAAATTAGTAGATGCACTAGAAGTTCGTTTTTTAGCAAATAGAAATAAAAATTTATATTTTGGTTTATTAACGGATTTTTTAGATGCTTCACAAGAAACAACTCCTCAGGATAAAGCACTCATAGATTTAGCCAAACAAAAAATTGATGGTCTAAATAAAAAATATTTAAGAATTGAAAATGATCTATTTTTTCTTTTTCACCGTCCAAGGCTATGGAATCCAAAAGAAAATAGTTGGATGGGATACGAAAGAAAAAGAGGAAAACTTAGCGCATTAAATTCATTATTAAGAGGAGGCTCAAAAAATGATTTCTCTGTTATAGTAGGAGATCAATCAATTTTTCCAAAAATAAAATATGTTATTACATTAGATGCAGATACACAATTACCAATGGGATCTGCTTGGAAATTAATAGCAACAATGGCTCACCCATTGAATCATGCTTGGTACAATGAAAAAAAGAAACGTGTAACAAGAGGGTATGGTATTCTTCAACCTAGGGTAAGTCTAAGTTTACCAGAAACAATCAGTTCTTTATATACGCGTATGCATAGCACTGATTCTGGTATTGATCCTTACACACGAGCATCTTCCGATGTATACCAAGATTTATTTGCAGAAGGTTCGTTTATTGGAAAGGGGATTTATGAAGTAGATATTTTCAAAAAAGTACTTGAAGGAAAATTTTCTGAAAACACTATACTTAGTCATGATTTGATAGAAGGTTGTTATGTAAGATCAGGATTACTAAGCGATGTAGAGTTATTTGAAAAATACCCTACAAGTTATCGTTCGGATATGAAAAGATTTTCGCGTTGGGTTAGGGGAGATTGGCAAATTTTTGGTTGGTTTCTTCCATTTATATATGGAACTCAAAAACGTTGGCATAAAAATCCAATCTCAGCATTATCTAGATGGAAAATATTTGATAATATTAGGCGAAGTCTAATCCCGATAGCACTTACTGCGTTTATAATTTTGGGATGGGTTACCTTACCTTCATTTCTGTTCTGGACAATGACTGTGACTGGTATGATTGTAATTCCTATTCTAATCGCTTCTATTTGGGATACACTTAGAAAACCTAAGAATGTTATATTTAGTCACCATATCAAAAATTCACTGCATAGTATTTTTGATGTTTTTATAAAAACTTTATTTACATTTATTTGCTTTCCATACGAGGCATTTTCAAATCTAAAAGCAATATCGGTTACTCTTTGGAGAATGTTAATCTCTAGAAAAAAACTATTAGAATGGAATCCTTTTGCTAGTGAAGAAGGTTCTAATCCATCAGGTTTATTGGCAAATTATTCTTCTATGTGGATTGAACCTATTCTTACAATTATAGTTCTCATTTATTTAATACTGTTTTCTCCAATAAAATTAAGTATCGCCTTACCAATTTTACTACTATGGTCTATTTCACCTATTATAACATGGTGGATAAGCAAGCCGCTGTCCAAGCAAGTTGCCATTCTTTACGACGAACAATTTATTTTCTTGCGAAAATTAAGTAGAAAAACATGGAGTTTCTTTGAACATTTTATACAACAAGAAGACAATTGGTTACCTCCAGATAATTTTCAGGAACAACCGATAGCTATGTTAGCTCATCGTACCTCTCCTACCAATATTGGGCTATCGTTGTTAGCTAATGTATCTGCTTTTGAATTTGGCTATATAACTACAACGCAACTTATTGAACGAACTACAAATACAATAAGTACCATGAATAAAATGGAGCGCTACAAAGGCCACTTTTACAATTGGTACGATACTGAATTATTGACTCCATTGTATCCAAAATATA
This sequence comes from Cytophagales bacterium, assembly GCA_031416415.1. GTDB lineage: Bacteria > Bacteroidota > Bacteroidia > Cytophagales > Cytophagaceae > JANYCO01. Next base: position 13,190 of record JANOTP010000293.1, read on the forward strand.
TTTCCAGCGTTGATAGCGGAAATCTTGCAGGTCATTTATTGGTATTAAGACAAGGCATGCTCTCTATGCCTAATCAAAAAATAATAGATATAAAAATATTTAAAGGACTTCAAGACACTTTATATGTTCTTAAAGACAAAATCAACAAAAAAGATTTTGAATTACTTTTACCCATCAAAAATGATTTAGAAGAAGTATGCAATGATAATTTAATTACAAGTTATGAAGCAAAATTTCATATAGATTTATTACTAAATAAACTCAACACAATACTTTCAAAAATAAATATACCTGTGGAGAGTGAGGCGTATTCGTGGAAACTAAAACTTAAAAGTCAATTAGAGTTTCACAAACGAGACTTAGAAATTTTCACACCTTGGTATTTATTAAAAGTAGCTCCTATCAAATTTAAAGATCTTACTAGTCTAAATAGTAATTCTACATTGATTGAATTATTAGAAACAGCAGAAATATTAAAAACTAAAATAAATTTTTATAAAACCGAACAGAATACTTCTAGTGAAAATGAATGGCTAGAATCATTTAAAAATTCATTAACTCATACTATTTCACTAGCAGAAGAACGTATTAACAAATTCGAATATCTTGCTCTTCAATGCAATAATTTAGCAGATATGGAATGGGATTTCTTGTATAATAAAATGAGTAATTTATTAACCATTGGTTACAATGTACAAGAACATCACATAGACCCGAGCTATTATGATTTATTAGCATCTGAGGCAAGGTTATGTACTTTTGTATGTATTGCACAGGGAAAACTCCCCATTGAGAGTTGGTTTGCTATGGGCAGACTACTGACAAATATAGGTGGTAGCCCTATCCTTTTATCGTGGAGTGGTTCTATGTTCGAATACCTAATGCCGTTGTTAGTAATGCCAACATACGACAATACACTTCTTGACCAAACTTGTAAAGCGGCTGTAGAATGGCAAATTAAATATGGTAAACAAGTAGATTTACCTTGGGGAATTTCTGAATCTGGCTATAGTATGATTAATGCTCATTCCCATTATCAGTATCGTGCATTTGGCGCTCCGGGATTAGGATTGAAGCGTGGACTAGAACAAGATTCGGTTATTGCTCCTTATGCATCTGTTCTATCCTTGATGGTAGCACCTGAAGAAGCTTGTAACAACTTAGAACTTCTTTCAGAAAATGGGTTTGAAGGACGATACGGATTCTATGAAGCAATTGACTTTACTCCATCACGATTACAACGTGGGCAATCCAGTGCTATTGTTTATTCATATATGGCACATCATCAAGGAATGAGTTTACTATCCTTAGCTTACCTATTACTTGACAAACCGATGCAAAAATTATTTGAGTCGGAACCCCAATTTCAAGCAACTCTTTTATTACTACAGGAACGAATTCCAAAAGCGTCCACCTTCTTTGCTCATACTACCAACATAGAAGATATTACTTATATAGCAAGTGAGACAGAAACTAGAATAATCAAAACACCTAGTACGCCTATCCCGGAAGTTCAATTACTTTCAAATGGTAGGTACCATGTGATGTTAACAAATTCGGGTGCTGGATATAGTCGCTGGAAAAACCTTGCTGTTACACGCTGGCGAGAGGATGTTACCTGTGATAACTGGGGTACTTTTTTCTATATCCGTGATGTAAAAAATGAAACCTATTGGTCAAATACACATCAGCCAACCCTAAAAAAAGGAGAAAAATATGAAGCAGCATTTTCACAAGGTCGAGTAGATTTTCGAAGTACTATTAATGAAATAGAAACACATACTGAAATTCTTGTATCGCCAGAAGATGATATAGAAATGAGGAGAGCTAAAATAACTAATCGATCCGATTTCCGAAGGACTATAGAAGTTACAAGTTATGCAGAAGTAGTACTTGCTCCTCTTGCCTCAGATATATCACAACCTGCCTTCAGCAGTCTATTCGTTCAAACAGAAATCATCCCTACACAGCATGCTATAATGTGTACCCGAAGACCTCGTTCAGTTGAAGAACATTCACCATGTATGTTTCATTTAATGATTGTACATGGTAAAAATGCAGAAGAAATATCGTATGAAACAGATCGAATGAAATTTATAGGTCGTGGACATACTACTACTAATCCGCAAGCTGTTACTCATTCTGGTCAGCTCAAAGGGAATCAAGGTTCAGTATTAGACCCTATTGTTGCTATACGTTATAAAATAACACTAGAGCCAGAGGAAACAGTAAATATTGACATGATATTAGGTATTGCAGATACAAAGGAAATTTGCAGGGCATTGATAGATAAATACCAAGACAAACATCATAAAGACAGAGTCTTTGAATTGGCGTGGACACACAGTCAAGTAGTGCTTAGACAAATAAATGCTACAGAAGCTAATGCACAATTATATTCACGTCTTGCTAGCTCAATCCTATTTACGAATTCTGCTTTTCGCGCTGACACTTCGATACTAATTAATAATCGACGTGGGCAATCAGGCTTGTGGGGTTATTCAATATCAGGAGACTTACCCATCGTTTTACTAAGAATAGAGAAAGAGAATAATATACATCTAGTAAAACAACTTGTACAAGCTCATTCTTATTGGCGTTTAAAAGGTGTTGCCGTAGACCTTGTAATATGGAATGAGGAACATACAGGTTATCGTCAGATATTACAGAACGAAATTCAAGCACTTATTCCAAGTGAATTAAATGATCGTCCTGGTGGAATTTTTGCTAGAGCCACCGATCAGATATCAAATGAAGATCGTGTTTTATTTCAAACGGTAGCACGCATAAACATCTCTGACAAAAATGGAACTTTAGAAGATCAGGTAAAACGAAAACAACTTACAAAAGTTATAATTCCTTATATCACACCAACGCAACTGTATAAGCCTTCTGTAACAGCTGTAGAATTAGCAGTACCAAAAGAGTTGGTCTTCTATAATGGGCTAGGTGGTTTTTCATCAGATGGTCGTGAATACATTATTTCAATTGATAGTAAAAAAACTACTCCAGCACCCTGGGTAAATGTGATTGCCAACCCTACTTTCGGAACAGTTATTTCAGAAAGTGGAGTAGCCTATACATGGACTGAAAATGCACATGAATTAAGACTCACACCTTGGAATAATGATCCAGTAGCTGATTTAGGAGGTGAAGCTTATTATTTACGTGATGAAGAAACAGGTCATTATTGGTCTACAACACTTCTTCCAGCGGGAGGTCAGTCTCCTTATTTGACTCGGCATGGCTTTGGTTATAGTGTTTTTGAACATATTGAAGATGGTATATATTCAGAAATGTTAGTGTATGTTGATATAGAGTGTGCTGTTAAATTCACTAAAATAAAAATTCGTAATCAATCGGGTAGAGTTAGAAAGCTTTCTGCTACGGGATACATAGAATGGGTTCTTGGAAATAACAGAATGAAAACAGCTATGTATATTCATTCAGAAATTGATCCTGATAGCGGTGCGCTGTTTGCTAAAAATCCTTATAATACTGAATTCTCAAATCGAGTAGCTTTTTTCGATGTAGACAATTACAAAAAAACATTTACCGCTGACCGTACCGAATTTATGGGTCGTAACGGCACTTTGAAAAATCCCGATGCACTATCACGTCAAAAACTTTCTGGTAAAACAGGTCTTGCATTGGATCCTTGTGCTGCCATTCAAGTTCCATTTGAATTACAAGATGGAGAAGAACAAGAAATTATTTTCAGATTAGGTGCTGGCAAAGATGCTACTAATGCAAGTGAACTGGTTAGACAATTTAGAGGAAGTGCTATTGCAAATGAATCTTTAGAAAAAGCAAAAGGTTACTGGAATGAAACCGTTGGAGCCATTCAAGTAGAGACTCCTGATATTGCTCTTAATATTATTACTAATGGCTGGCTCACCTATCAAACTATATCATCGCGTCTATGGGGACGCAGTGGTTATTACCAATCAGGAGGTGCGTATGGCTTTAGAGATCAGCTTCAAGATGTACTATCGCTTTTACATACTGAACCAGGGCTTGCTCGTCAACAATTATTACGTTGTGCTGCACGTCAATTTTCAGA
>JANOTP010000294.1:0-5989 GCA_031416415.1 Cytophagales bacterium
AGGGTATCGAAAACTTTTTGAAAGGCAAGGCCGATGAAGCAATAGAAGAAGGATTGAAGAAAGGGGATGAGTTGCCTGGAGGGAAGAAGGTGGATGAGGCGGTAGATTCTAAAAAGGTAGGACAAACAGAATCGGATAAAGCATTAGAAGAAGGTGGCGTAAAAAAGGAAGATCCGGATTATGGGGAGAAAGCTAAAGCACTGTTGGAAGCTAAGGTAATTACTGAGGCTGCTGATGCGATAGAGCCGACTATACTTCCTAGTATTTTAGTTAAAATTTTAGATAATTCAATTGATTACGAAAAAGTGCATTTTGAGTATACAAATGAGGAGTCTTCTGAATTTGAATTAAAATATGCAATTTGGATGATTGGTAGTAGGGTTAAAGTTGGAGATATAGATATTGAAATACCTGATATTGGAAAAGGATTTGACGAATGGTTTGAATCAATATCATTTGAAGAATACGAAAGATTATGGAATAATAAAGCATCAAAAAAAATAATATCCGCTAAAATTCGTCAACCAGGAGAATTGCATGAATGGTTGATGGTTGCAAGGTCGTATTTGTTTAAGAAATGGGGAGTCACGATGAAGCAAATAAAACAAATGAGGACATTGACAGACGAAACTGAGTTCATTGTAGAAGGTGTGGTTATAAAGCATGGTGAGAAGGGTTCAGGAATAGCTCATAATGAAATATTAAAATTACTTGACAAAAGTAATTCTTTTGACGAATTTACTGAACTATTAAATGCTTGGGCAGATACATGGGTAAATGGAGGAAGAAATAAACTTCCTCCAGGATTAATAAAATAAATTATAATTATATGGAAAAACTTAATAGCGTTTCTATTTGGATTGGTTATTTTTCTGATAAAGAAGAATTGAAAAGGTATGTTAAAGTTAATAATTTTGATAGTGAAGATGATTCGACTAGCATTTTTTGGAATGACTATTTTTTGGATGATATAGATATTGATTTTCAAGAAGTAGGTTGGGAAGAAAATGCTATAGATATTGAAAGTATAATTAAGGGAGCTTCATATTGGAAAGCATATATAGATAAAATAAAAGTAGAGCATTCTAATATTGATATTTCAAAGTTTAATTCTATGATTTTGATTCTAAATTATGAATATCTTGGTAGAATTAAAGAAGCATCTAATACTAAATTTCTTGGAAATTATGAATATGGTGGATAAATATGGGATATTAAAGCGTTTGATTCTAGATTCCCTCCAAAAAAAGGTGGATTTTTTTTAGAAAGAGATTTGGAAAAAATAAAAGATGAATTAATAAAAGGTAAAAATGTTATTATTGATCCTCGAAATTTATTAGCGCTTTTAATAAACTACAATAAGATGGGGTAATGGGTCACAAATGCAGTTTTAGAAATAAGTCATTGATTATAAATAGTTAAATAAAAAACATAAGGTAAAAATGTTAAAGCAGACGGTATGTAAAGTATCGTCTGCTTTGTTTTTGTAAGGTTATATGTTTTCAAATTGCAATAGAATGATTAAGGTGGTTCACAAATGCAGTTGATAGATTTCCTGTTCGTAGCTTTTAGCTATCAAATTGCGATAGCAATTTATGTCACTACGCAGCAGGGGATAAAAAAATTAAGACAAAAAAAATATGAATTGTAAATATTGTACAGAAGAATGCAGAAGGTCAGGAAGCTACAAGAGAAGTAATAGATTTCAAAATAGGGAAACTAAAAAATGATACCGTTGTGTTAAGGAGTTTCTTTATAATATGGAAGAGATGGGTATTAGAAGCTTCAAAGAAATAACTCCTGATGACATCAAATAACATCATGGCTATCTTAACTGCCGTCCGAATTTTGTAAAGTAGAAAGCAGGACTAAGTGATAATATGATTTCTCACCACACTTACTGCATCCGTCTTTTCTTCACCTATCTGGAAGAAGTAAAATTAATTAACAAAAATCCCATCAGCGCACTTACATTTCCCAGAAATCAGCAAAAAAAACGGAGATTTTAACCGTATAATAATCAAGTAGTTGTATACAGTGGAGGGGTATGATATTTTACAGGTCATATTGATTGTCCTTATGTAGAAAATATTACAACTTATTAATATTCAGCATTTAACTTAATATCTAAATGATACAAAATCTTCAAATCCTCAATAAAAAGGTTCGAGTTTTGAACTGTTAGGCTCACCACTTCAAAAGTCCTTATAAGTAAAATTATAAGGACTTTTTTTGTTATTATTGTTTTTTTACTATACTATAGTGATACAACCTATGAGGTATTTCAATCTATATATTCTTTTTTTAATATTTTTAAGTGCATGTTTTTTACGTTTGTATTTATTTCAAGAAGTTCCTTTTACTCATGATGAATTAAGTATGTTGTTTAGAACATACTTTCACTCTTTTTCTGAGTTAATTGAGAAAGGTGTGATGGTCGATACTCACCCTGCAGGAATTCAAGTGTTTGTATATTATTGGATATCTTTTTTTGGTTCGAATGAGTATATTGTAAAACTGCCATTTGTATTTTTTGGACTATGCTCTGTTATCCTATTATATCAAATTGGAAAAATTTGGTACAATGAGACAGTAGCACTTATTGCAGCATCGTATATAGCTACTCTTCAATACCCTATTATGTATAGTCAGATTGCTCGACCATATATAAGTGGTCTTTTTTTTTCTTTGCTTATGGTTTATTTTTGGTCCAAAATTATTTTATATCCTACAAGATATTTTTATTTAAATACAGCATTCTTTGTCTTATCATCAGTACTGTGTGCTTATAATCATCATTTCAGTCTCCTTTTTGCTTTTATTGTAGGGATTACCGGTATGTTTCTAGTAGAGAAAAAATATAGAGTAAAATATATTTTTTCAGGGGTCTTGATTTTTATTTTTTATATACCACACCTTAGGATTTTTTTTTACCAGCTTAGTATAGGTGGTGTTGAAGGTTGGTTAGGTAAGCCAGAAAATGATTTCATACTAGATTATATAAAATATATTTTCCATTTTTCTTTTTATTGTTTCTCATTGGTGGTCATTCTAGTTTTAGTTGGTTGGAGAAGTATTGACTTTACCTATTTTAAATCTAAGCATTTTTTAATCTCATTTTGCTGGTTTTTAGTGCCATTTCTTATTGGTTTTTTTTATTCAAGATATTTTAGTGCTATTCTTCAATTTTCTGTTTTGCTATTTAGTTTTCCATTTTTCTTATTTTTATTGTTTGGTCATCTGCCAGAATTTAAAGCAAAGTATAATTTGATAATAGTTGTTGTTATTATCTTAGTTAATACTCTTTCATTGATTTACGAAAGACAGCATTATGAAGTGTTTTATAAATCCGTGTATGAAGAATTATTGAGAAATCATAACAACCTAATAAAAGATAGTAATAAAATCATTTCGATTATAGACTCTCATAAGCAGATTTCCGAATATTATAGTGCTAAAAACAAAGTAGATTCAAATTTTATTTGGTTTGACACCTTCTCTACAGAAAAAGAATTTATTTTATTTCTAGAAAAGAAACATGCCACTGTAGATTCTTTATATTTAGGGGTTTGTTCGGGAAATAAACCAAATACAGTCTCTATTGTTTTAAATTATTTCCCAACTATAAGATGGCAGAAAAATTATTTTAACGGAACTGCATATTTATTTACAAAAAGTAAAATTGATAACAACTCGTTAGATTTTTTATATTATTCATCAACGTTAGATTTTAAAAAGAAACAACATAATTGGACTATTCCTACTACAATAAAGGTTATTCAACCTATTAGCAGTGGTGATGAGTGCAGTTATTCTATGGATAGTTCAGATGAATACGGGCCATTATTTACGTTAGATTTAAATACATTATTAATAAATAAGCATGATTACATTGATATTACGGTTGAACTATTAACTTCTAGAAATAGTGAAGGACCTATTATTGTAACTGCAATTGAAGAAAAAGGGAAAAATATTTGTTGGCATGGTGAAAGTTGCAAAAATTTTTATAATGCGAGAAAGGAGAGGTGGGTCAAAACTTTCTTTTCTACAAGAATCTCGGATTGTACTAATTATAAAATCAAAAACAGTACCGTTAAAATTTTAATTTGGAATAAGAATAAAGAAACTTTTTTGATAAAAAATTTCAATGTTCGTTTTCGAAAAGGAAATTCTATTTTGTACGGGTTATATGAAAATATTAATGATTAAATAATCAACATTGTTGAAAAAAGCAAATACTATAAAAAAGGAAAGGTTGATAAAATTATAGTTATAATTTAAAATATCAACTTCGCTTTTCATCCTTAGGCATAGCCTAAAAATGCTATATCTAAGGATTTCAACTAGTACGATTATAATTGAGAAATCAATTTTAGTATCTCTTCTTTTGGTTTGCCCATTTGAAATTGAAGCCTTCCTAATATTTCATCTTGTTTGCCTTCTACCAACATTAAATCATTTTCTGTTAATATGGCAAATTTTTGTTTCATTTTACCTTTCGTTTCATTTAAGTAGCCTATTAGTAGATTTTTCATAGTATGTAGATTTAAAGTGTTAGAAATTTACTATACAAATTTATGTAGGTTTCATGTAAAAATGTTATATAAAAGTTCGAATAAGTTACATGATTCACATACAAGATACTGAAATATTTGCCAATATGTGTTTATAATCAATTAATTAACAATAAGTCAACATTGGGCTTCTAAATGTAGTTTTTTGTTCTAGTTAGTATGCAAATTGATTGTTATTATATGATCTAGACTATCGTCTATCAGGGTTATAATTCCACTTTTTATTTCAACTCCATCGAGTGTGATTTTTGGTACTACTTCGTTATTCTGTAGTACTTCAATATGATAAAATGTATTCTCATACCTATAATGTATTTTAAATGATTTCCATTCTTTTGGTACACATGGTACTAATTTCAGTTTATCAGACTCACGTTGCAGGCCAAGGAAGGATTCTGTAATAAGACGATACATCCAGCTAGCAGAGCCTGTATACCACGTCCAGCCTCCTCGTCCAACATGTGGTTCACGAGCATACACATCTGCTGCCAAAACATATGGCTCTACCTTATAAATCGCAATTTCTTCCGCATTTTTACCGTGATTTAATGGGTTTATCATATCAAGCAGTTCCCACACACGTTCTTTGTCACCAAGTTTAGCAAACGCCGTGATCATCCATATTGCAGCATGGGTATATTGTCCACCATTTTCTCTTACTCCAGGTACGTAACCCTTAATATAACCAGGGTTTAAATTAGAAGTATCGAAGGGTGGTTCTAATAATTGAATGATTCTAGCATCTTTTTGCACGAGGTTTTTATAGGCGGATTCCATAGCTATACTTGACCGCTCTGGATCACCAGCACCAGATAAAATAGACCAGCTTTGAGATATAGAGTCAATTCTACATTCTTCGTTAGTAGAAGAGCCTAATGTAGTACCATCATCAAACCAAGCTCTTTTATACCATTGTCCATCCCATGCATTTGTGTTTATGTTTTCTTTTAATTTTTTTGCTTCTAATAAACATTCGTCTGCAAATGTCAAATCATTTTGTAAGATTGCGTTTTTAGAAAATTGAATTAGTATTTGATACAGGAAAAATGCCATCCATACACTTTCGCCTTTACCTTCTTTCCCAACTTTATCGAATCCGTCATTCCAATCTCCTGTTCCAATTAAAGGTAGTCCATGCTCTCCATACTTCAGTCCGTGCTTAATAGCTTGTACACAATGATTATATAAGCTGTCTGATCTGTTCGATTGTATAGGGAGGTCATAATAAGATTCTTCTCCGTTATTTAATAAACGGCCATCAAGATAATTCGCTGGTTCATTTAAAATAGCAGAATCCCCTGTATGTATAATATAAAGAGACGTGACAAAAGGCAGCCAAAGGAAATCATCTGAGCATAATGTCCTCACCCCACGTCCTACAGGTGGATGCCACCAATGTTGTACATCTCCTT
>JANOTP010000295.1:0-5517 GCA_031416415.1 Cytophagales bacterium
ATTTACTACCAATGCTTGGTGTTGAAACATCGTCAACCCGATTAAAAGCATCGATGTTAGAGATTGAAGAAACTATTTCTACCTGGCCGCAATTAGCTTCGGGTGTTATTTTAGGAGGAGGTATAGTAGGTACGAATGCAGCAAAAATGGCAGCTGGTCTCGGTGCACAGGTTACAATTATGGACGTGAGCCTTCCAAGACTCAGACAACTTAGTGAACTACTTCCAGCCAATGTGACTACAATAATGTCTAATACCTACAATATTTCAGAGGCTATTAAATCCTCTGATTTAATTATTGGTGCTGTATTAATACCGGGCTCAAAAGCACCTATATTAATAAGTAAAGAAATGTTAAAACTTATGAAACCAGGAACTGTATTAATTGATGTGGCAGTAGATCAAGGAGGTTGCATAGAAACTTGCAAGCCAACAACACATGAAAACCCTACTTATATTATAGATGATATTGTACATTACTGTGTGGCAAATATGCCAGGTGCTGTACCCTATACTTCTACCATTGGACTAACGAATGCTACACTTCCCTATCTAATTCAGCTGGCTAATAAAGGATGGGAAAAGGCTTGTAATGATAATACTGAATTACAAAAAGGACTGAACATTGTAAAAGGAAAAATTTTATATCAGCCCGTTGCAGATTCTTTTGGACTTTAATCTAGTAAAATGAAACGTACAACTTTTTAACAAACAAAAGAATACATTAATGACGTACAAAATCGACAAAGAAAACACTACTCAAACAGAGGATAATCTAAATGACTTATTAAAGTTAATTAAGAATCCATTAAACCTAATTAGAAATGGAATAAAATATGGAGTAGTTGGCGTTAAGCAATTTTTCTTGGTAGTTGGAGCGTTCCTTCTTATTAATATTATCGGAGCAATTTTTACTATCGTCCAATTTTTCTCTGTGGAATTTAGTTTTACTAATATTTTTCTAAGTGTCACAATAGTTTTTATTGGACTAATTTTTCTACTGATTTCCATTTTTAAAATGTATTCTTTCGCTAAAATGGATCTTGCCAAAGTCATTTACAGCTATTCCAGTCCCTATTTTCATAAATTATGTTCCAGCATAATTGATAAAACATCTGAAATTTACAAAAACAACAAGGACATAAAAGACACTAAAATAATAGCAGAATTACTTGTATTAAATGACAAAAAAGAGACTTTGCCATTTTATTACAATTTGATCATTTCTAAAATACTATCTAAGGTTCCTTTTGCAGAAATACTTTCAGAAATAAAATCAGAAATCAGCAGTGGAAATAAAGAAAAGGCTAGTGGAATTCTTTTTGACAGAATGGACAATTATATTAAAAATGTTTTTTTTGCTGGTAATTCTATTCAATGGGTATATTGGTTATTGCCATTAAATATTCTATTACAACTTTATCTAATTCTAAAAATCAATTAACACGCTTCATTTATTCAACTACTCCGCAGTCGCTTCGCGTCTCGCGAGTGACGGCTATCTTGTCAGTCCTCTGGACGGGTAATGAAACTTACAGTAAATGTAAACAACATGTAACAATTTCAATTAATATTCATCAGTTCCTAAAGGTGATAATGGATTAGCGCTGCTATAATAATAGAAGGACGGATCTGTTACAATATTTGATACTACAGGGTTATTGTGTATATAATCTAATTTCTGATAAAAAATTTCTGGTGAACAAATTTCTATCGGATGACTTGTAGGCTTCGTCACCCGTCCAGAGGACTGACAAGATAGCCGTCACTCGCGAGACGCGAAGCGACTACGAGACACACTCTTCATTTATTTAACTATTTTTCCTTGAAAAGCCTTTCTACTTGTATCTCGTAGGCAATATCGGCTAATTCCATTTTTATATCAACTTGAAATAACAAAAGCTCTTTATCCTTTTCTTCTTCTTTGTTAAGACATTCAGTATTTTCAACAGCTTCTTTGTATTTTTCAATTCTATCGGTACACCATTGCATAAAATCTTCTGGAATGTTCATCCATGGAAAACGATTTTTATCTTTAAAAAAATAATCACAATTCCCATTCTCATAAATAGCAAAAAGAGGTCCGCTTAGATGCTCATTGATAGGCTCTAAGCTTTCCCAAAGAACTGAAAAACTAGTGGACAGTAATTTAGGTCTATGAAAACCATCCCAAAATATCTCTTTATACCTTTCTAATATTGCTTCCATAATTTTTATTATTTGAATACATATTCACCTTTTTTATTTACAGAAACTACTGGCAATTTTTTATCCTTTTCAAAGTAAGCATATCCTGCTTTAAGATTATTCCAAAAGGAGACCAACTCTTTATTTTCATTAAATTCTTTAGCTGCTACTTTCATATAATCTTCTGTCATTCGAAAAGGATATATATGAACGGGAATCTGGCGTTGACCAGAATTTTTAGCTTCTACAGCTAATACATATATTTCTTTTATTTTATCGTCTGTCATAGCCATACAACCTATAGAGGCGCAATAGCCGTGAATAAAAATATCACCTCCAGGAGATGTTTTATCACTAAGTATTTTATCAGAAGCATTCGGGTAATTCAAACCAAGGGACAAATAAAAATTACTTTGAGGATTAAAACGATCAATGTGGTAGAAACCTTCTGGCACTTGATAATCTCCTATTTTTCTTTTTGGGCCTAACGCACCTGAGGCGGCACATATTTTATATGTTTTAAATAATTCAAAAACCTGTTTAGAGTTTTTAACCCATAGCTCTAATTCTTTCTCTTTTTTGAAAACTCGAATTAAAATCGAATGTTTTCCGAATTCAAATCCCGCCTTTTTGAGTTCGCCTTTTAATGTTATCTCTGTTGTTTTATAGGCTTCCCTTACACGAGAATACTTTAGTTGAGCAGTTTTAAACTCTCCTGCCGAAATAAACAGTAAAGATAAAATAATAAGAACAGAAGTTTTCAAATCTTATATTTCTAACTACAAAACCAACCTACTTAACGGTGACGTTTTTGATGCATTTTTTTATCTTGATGAGGTTTGAATGGCTGATGATGAGCAGCTCTGGCCTCTCTTATTCTAGCACATGAAGAAGCTATAAAAGCAACAAAAACAAGTAACACAATTATATTTTTCATAATTTTATTCATAACAAATTCAATATAACAATTAATTTTAAATCTTCTATTAAGAGTACCCTATATTAACGTTTTAAACCTTTTACTGGATTGTATCCATTTAATTCTTTTGCATAATAACCAGTTCCATCATAAGGGCGTTTTTCAGGATGGCATTTACATGCTGCCGAACAAGAGCCTTCTAACTTCCAACCACAATCAATACATATCGGAACGTGCATATTGCAAGCTGCATTAGCACAGTTTACCATTCTGTCACTAATAGTACCACATACATAACATTTTGAAATTACTTGAGGATTTACAGTATTCACATCTATGATAATTCTATTATCAAAAACATAACATTTTCCATCAAAATCTTCTCCTCCTTCTTCTAAGCCATATTTAATAATACCTCCATGAAGTTGGTAAACATTATCAAATCCATTTTCCAAAAGAAATGCACTCGCTTTTTCACATTTAATTCCGCCTGTACAATAGGTAACTACTTTTTTATCTTTGTATTTTTCTAGCACTTTTAACTTTTCTGGAAATTCTCTAAAATTTTCCATATCAAGGGTTATGGCATTTTTAAATTTACCCACCTTGTGTTCATAATTACTTCTAACATCAAGAATTACAACATCCTCTTGATCTTTTATTTTTTTAAATTCTGAAGGTTCTAAATGAATACCTGTGCGTTCAGAAGGATTTAAATACCCAAGAGACGAATAGACAATTTCGTCTTTAACTCTAACATTCAATTTCTTAAATGCCATCTTTTCAACATAGTCTACTTTAAAATCTGTTTTTGCAAAACGAGAGTCTGCATGTAAAGCATGCATATATTTTTCACAGTCTTCTTTTAGACCTGAAACGGTACCATTTAACCCTTCTTTAGCTACTATAATTCTACCTCTTAGATTTAGAGAAAGACAATGAAGATGATGTAGTTCCCTGAACTCTTCAGGCTGCTCAATTGTAGCATAACAATAATAGAGCAAAACGCTGTATTTATTTTCTTTTTTCATATCAACTGCTTAGTTTCAGACTAAGTGTTTTTTTTAGAGTCCTGAGACTTTAGTTATGAGTAGTGAGTAATCTTTATTTAAATACTCATGACTAATAACTCACTACTAAAAACTATTTAACCTTTTCTGCCGGATTACCGAAAACTGTTTCACCATCTTTTACGGTAGCTATAACAACGGAACCCGCTCCAATACGGGCATTCTTTCCTATTGATATACCCGCTACAATGGTAACACCAGAGCCTATAAAAGCTCCTTTTGCCACCTTCACGCCAGAACCAATTACACTTCCTGGACCGATCTGAACCATATCTGCCAACTCAGCATCGTATTCGATAACAGTATTAGAACCTATAATACAATGATTATCAATTTTAGCGTTTGAATTAACTACTACCCCAGCATTAAACATATTCCCATGACCAACCAATGCAGAAGGAGCAATAGAAACACTTTTATGAAAGGCATTTACGGGCATTACTTTTCGTCGATCATTGAGCATTTCTACAAGTGACGCTTTTAACTTATTATCATCTGTAGCTACAAAGGCTTCGCATTTCTGACCAATCAGTTTTAAAAAACCATCGTTATCAGTGCTGCCCAAAATACTAATACCATTCAATTCTGTATTGTGTAAAGACGTATCGTCATCGAGCAAACAATACACTATAATTTCATTACTTTGGAATATATCCAACGCTACTTTACCAAGACCTTTTGCACCAAAAATAATTACAGGATTTTCCACTTTCTTTATATTTAACACTATGACAAATAAGCACCTATATGTAAATAGAACTATTTATCAAGATGTAAATATACGACAAGAATTGAATTTTTACAATTTTGCCCTTTTACAAAAAAATACAAAATTACTAGTAAGTGTTAGTAGAAAACATTTAAACTACAAAAACTGTCAGCGATTCAACTTACCAATCTTTGTTCTTTTTTACAGTTGGTATAACCATGATTTCAGGTTTTTTATTATCGACAGCGGTATTCAAGTCAGCGACTTTGGATTTAACGTGCTCATCGGTAGTATTTTTATGTTTATTCCAAGGAGCCTGCCATCCAGGGAAGTTTTCATCCTCAAGAGCTTTAGTTTTACCTGTTGGTGCATATTTAAAATTTCTATCTTGCTTATAATATTCAAATACAAAATTCGTAAAGGTATATCGGTACCTATTTTCCTTTAGTTCAATTGAAAGATCATACCGTATAGCACCATGAATTTCTTTTAACACGCCAGGATTTGTATAAACTAAAAATCGTTCTCTTGTCACCACTGTTTTAAGAACAGTATCAATTGTAACTTTATTTTTAGGATAAGTAAATTTCACCCAGGCCAAAATTCTCTTGAAGATAGTATCGCTTACAATAC
>JANOTP010000296.1:0-18018 GCA_031416415.1 Cytophagales bacterium
AAAAAAAATTTTGACGTAATATTCACTTTTTTTTTAAACCAACATTCAAATTATACCCCCACTTTTCTATAATGCAAGATCGTCTTTAAGAATTTCTGTTCTAACTGTATCTCTAAAGTCCAAAGCTCTCGATTTTGGCACTTTAGCGTGATCAGTGTAAGAAAAATATTTTCGAAGTGAATCTTCTGTTGTACGTTCGAAGCCTATGAAGTTTAATTTTATAAATTTAGCCAAAGATGTATTTTTTTCAGGAAGATAAGGCTCGCCACTAACTGGTGACTTTAATTTTGTTAATTGATAAAAAACAAAAAATAATTCCTCTTTTAAGCCATTCCATTTGAGTTTCTCTTGGCTGGCCCTATCTACTTGTTCTTCTAACTTATCAAGTAATCCTGCTTTCTTCAATAAATCATTGTGAAATTGAAGACTTGTTTTAATCATTTGTATTTCTGCAAAAACCCGGTCTGCAAATATCTCACATGCCAACCTTTCATTCTTGTCAGGTTCATCATCTATTGGGAGATATCTTACATTATCATTAAGGATAAACTCTATCCATTTCTGATAATCATCTGTATGAAGCTGTTCAAAAAAGTAAATATGAAACCGAAATCTTTCTACATCATCTAATTCGCTGAATACAGAAACGAACTTCTGATACGGCTGATCATTCTTAATAATGTCCCAAAATAGTTTGTCAAGTTGTTGTTCTGTCATCATATTAGTAAAAGTTTTTAATCTCAACATAAGAGCTGTGCTAATTTTCTATAATAGTCGGGTCTAGAGATCTAATGTAATGATTTTTACTGGTAGCAATATAATTTGATGCAGCAGCGACAACGATGTTACATTGCTAAAAAATCGAATCTTATACCGACCGACTCTTCTTACTTAAAACGCTTAAACCCTGCTTCTTTTGGATTTGGATATGGAGCACGTTCTGTAGTGCTTTGATCTTCTCGTATTGTCAAATGTATTTTCTTATTGTAATCTTCCTGATCAGCAAACCTAGGATCAGGAACGTAAGGTAATTTTTCCATACGAGTTACAGTGATAGTTGGGAAATGATAATCAATCTTTACAATTCCTTCAAAGACATAACACCCGCCGCCCCGAAAGGCATATTGTTTAAGACATGCTTGAAAGTGTGCCGTATCAAAATAATCACCGTGAACATCTATCCAAGTGCCAAAATACATGTCACCTTGTTTTGTTGGCACCTGTTTAGTTGAAATTAAGTAAGCCACCATCTTTACTTTTTTACCATCGCAGTTTACTAAGTCTTTTGCAAAAGTATTACCCCTACTTTTTACCTTTAACAATTCAAACGGAGTTAATGAGACAAAAAAACCAATGTTTTCTAATTCATCAAAGGCATCCTCAAACGGAGTCCTGCAAATTTCCGGCAGTTTTATTTCTTTGGTTGGTTGATAAAATAACAGCCCATTGTTTTCTCTTTCTTTACTTAGCAACAGACGACTCTTTAAGACCATCTCTCCTTTAGCTTGCCCAGTAAACCGGAACGCACCGACAAAAATTAGTGTTTTTAAGTTTTCTATTCCCGGATGTATTCTTGATATGAAGTTGTCAAGTGACGTGTAAATTCCGTTCTTTTCTCTTTCATAAATAATCTGTTCAATTAATTCAAAACTTATTGATTTTACTAATTTGAAGCCGAGCATAATTTCAGTACCATGTAGTGAACTATCATAGACACCTTTATTGATACATGGAAGTTGTATAGTTGCACCAGACCTTCTTGCTTCGTGGATATATACTTCTGTCCTGTAAAAGCCACCTTCATTATTGATTGCGGCGATCATAAATTCAATTGGATAATAATGTTTCAGGTAAAGACTCATATAACTTTCTACTGCATAGCTGGCGGAATGCGCTTTACAAAAACTGAAACCTGCAAAGTTTTCCATTTGGCCGTAGATTTCTTTTGTTAATTCTTCTGAATGGCCTTGAGCAACAGCGCCCGAAAAGAACTTCATTTTTATTCGCTCCATTTCCTTTATGGAGCGTTTTTTACCACTGATAGCTCGTCTCAAGATGTCAGCATCATTGCCATCTAAACCCCCATAATGAATTCCTATTTTTATCACATCTTCTTGAAAAACCATGATCCCATGCGTTTCAAAAAGGTGTGTTCTGAAAACATCGTGTAGAAATTCCCAACTGCCCGGCTTATTATGACGATGTACATATTCACCCATCATACCCGATTTGGCAACCCCGGGGCGAATAATAGAAGAAGCAATCACAAGTACAACATAATCCAATTTACCGATCCGTCTCATAAGACCACGCATAGCTGGACTTTCAATATAGAAGCAGCCTAACGTAGTACCTTTACCCAAACGTTCGTTTAATTCTGGCTTATTCTTTGATATAGAGACATCTCTTATGTTAACCGTAATACCCCGATTCTTTTTTACCAAATCAACTGTTTCATCAATGGTGCTTATACCTCGCTGAGATAATATATCAAACTTTTCAAATCCAATGTCTTCCGCTATATGCATGTCAAATTGCACGATTGGGAAACCCTTTGGCATCATTTCTAAAGCAGTATAATTTGTAATAGGCTCATCGCTGATCAGGACACCACAAGAATGCATACTCCTTTGGTTGGGGTAGTTTTCAAGCATACCACCGTATTTGTGAATGGCAGAAATAACTTTATTGCTTTCATGATCATCAGGCCGAACTCTTACAAGTTCATCCATTTCTTCTTTTGGTAAGCCAAACACTTTGCCAATTTCTCTTATTTTTGATCGAAATTTGAATTGTGAAATTGTCCCGCAAAAACCGACGTGATTTTCTCCCCAACGTTTGAATATATAAGTAAGCACAGCATCTCTGTTTTTATGTCCCCAATCAATATCAAAATCGGGCGGGCTTGATCTACTTGCGTTTAGAAAGCGTTCAAAATAGAGATTTAATTCAATAGGGCAAATGTCTGTAATTCCAAGGCAGTAGCTAATGATTGAATTAGCACCAGACCCCCTTCCTACGTGCAGAAATCCTGCATTAGTTGAAAACCGGACAATGTCCCAATTAATTAAAAAGTAAGCTGCAAAATCTAAATTATGTACTACTTCTAATTCTTTTTCAATGCGTAAAATAGCTTCTCTGTTTTCTTTACCATATCGCCTTTGCATACCCTCATAAGCCAGAGTCCTTAGAAGTTGAATATCACTATAGCTACTTCCTGTGTAGTGTTTTTTGTTTTTAGGAGCTTTGAAGTCAAAATCAAATACACATGTCTCTAATATATTTTCTGTATTTTTTATAATCTGCGGATAGTCTTTATACAATTGCATCAATTCGTTTACCGGAATCATTCTTTCTATAGGTAAACACTTATCTTTTTGAGTCAGTTTTGTGTAAACGATATTGTGGTCTATTGCTCTTAATATTTTATGCAGGTTCAGCTCATCAGCAGTCCGAAAGGTTACTGGTTGAAGTATAACCATTTTAGCAATTCTTCTTTTGAAATCATCTTTGTAAAGCTTTACCAGTTGGTCAGGTCTTACACCTATGTACTCATTGTCTTTTAATAAAGCAGGTGCTTGTTCGAATGGGTAAATAACAATTACATTAGAAAACTCGGCATAATAAGGGAGGGGAGTTTTCTCGTGATCATGTTTTGTAATGAGTCGACACATTTCACCAATGCCTTTGAAGTTAGTTGCTAAGCCAATAAAGAGTAAGTCATTTCCATTTCTAAACTCTACTCCAGCAATTGGTTTGATATTTTTCTCATGACACATCAAGGCAAAATCATAAATACCCGTGACACAATTAATGTCAGTAAGTGCGAGGGATTTGACGTTGCATTGTTCTGCCAAGTCTACCAGCTCATTAACTGGAATAGTTCCGTACCGGAGACTGTAATATGAATGGCAGTTCAGATACATAACTATTTAACAATTTGCTGATACCAACCTAGTGTCTGAGCTGTCATAACAGCTTTGAATCCAAAACGATTTCTAAGCTTGTCCATAGCATGTAATAAGTCAAGTTCTTCCTGTGTATTTTCAAACAGATTAATTTGATATGAGCCATGAATAAGACCTCCAAAAGATACACTTACTAATCTGATCCGCATCCTGCGATCATACAGTTTATCAAACTGCTCCTTTACAACATAGATCAATGTTTTATCTAATGCAGTATATGGTATTCTCTTTTGTTTAGGACTTGTATCAAGATTTGCATAACGGATTTTTACAGTTACTACAGAAGCTAACCACCCGCCCGCACGAAGTTCGTGACCGAGTTTCTCTACAAAAGCAGTTAGGAGCGTTTTAACTTTATTTACATCAATGGTATCATTATCAAATGTCAAAGACTTTGAAACCGATTTACTTTCTTGATATGCTTCAACTGGTGCATTGTCATGACCATTCGCCTTGTTCCAGATTTGTACACCCTCCTTGCCATACATCTTTCTTAATATGGCCACATCAATTTGTGCTAACTGGTGAATAATGTGTATGCTTGATCGAGCTAGCTCTTCGTATTTTTCATTCCCGAGTCCAGGTATTTTCCGAATACTAAGTGGATTGATAAATTGCTTTACTTGATCAGGTAAAATATTTATTTTCCCATGCGGTTTTGCTTCAAAAGTAGCAATTCGTGAAACTGTCTTATTTACAGACATCCCAAAGCTTATAGGCAAATCTGTTTCCTTTACAATTTTATTTGTTAGTTCAGATGTCCATTTAAAACAGCCATAGAATTTATCCATTCCTGATACATCTAAATAAAATTCACTTATCGTACAGCGCTCCATGATAGGTGCCGACTCTTCTAAAATCTGAGCTACTTCAGAAGAGCATTTGGTATAATAGTCCATATCAGGTGAAATAACCTTTGCATCAGGACATAAATATTTCGCCTGTCGCATGGGCATTCCTGTTCTAACGCCGTACTTTCTCGTTTCAACTGAGCAGGATGCTACAATTGCTCTGTCAGATGCTCCGCCAATAATTAAAGGTTTGTCAATCAATTGAGTATTCATCCTCCGCTCACAGGATACAAAAAAGGTATCCAAATCCATGTGTACAACCGACCGCTCCATACTAAATAATTTTTGGTTATATATTAATTTCAATTACGCTTATTTGTCCCAAAACTTTGTATATTTATTGGGACAAATAAGCGCAATGAAAATTCTATCTGATAACTTACGGTATCTCAGAGATTTAAAAAAGCTATCGCAACAGGATTTAGCTGATCATCTCAATATATCTAGAACAGCTCTTTCAAAATATGAAATAGAGAAGTCCGAGCCTCCGTTGTATGTTATGCAGCGTATTTCTGCATTTTTCTTTATCAGTATCGACATTCTGATTTCAGTTGATTTAAGTAAGACGGATATTCAAAAATTGCTTAAAATGGAGGATAACCGAATTTTACTTCCAATACTGGTTGATAAAACTGGAAAGGATTTTATTGAAATAATACCTCACAAAACTATAGCTGGATATTTAACCGGATACTCTGATCCTGAATTTATAGAACAATTGCAGTCATTTTCGTTACCAATGTTAAGAAGTGGTAAATACAGAGCATTTGCCATTGAAGGTGACTCGATGCCACCTCACGAAAGCGGTAGCTTTATTATTGGGCGATATGTTGAGAAACTCGTTAATATCACGGATGGCAAAACATATGTTGTTCTTACTCAAAATGACGGAATTGTCTATAAAAGACTTTCCCGAAAAGATGACAATACCTTTTCCTTTCAATCAGATAATGAGCTTTACAAACCTTATGAGGTTAATGCCAATGAAATTATTGAAGTATGGGAGTTTGCAAGTAGCATTGCTACAAAAGAAGCTGATGCTGATCTTTCAAAACAAAGTACAAAAAATATACTAGTGAAAATCAGAACTCAAATTTCAAGCATAATTGACAAATAGATTTAGTTGAATTAATGCAACAGCAATAATATTGTAAATAGCCGGTTCTAGAGATCCGAAAAATTTTACATTAGCATACACCATAGTAATGTAATGTTCCCCTTTAGTCAAATAATATAAACATGCTGCTATGTTTACAATATTCTGGGTCTAGAGATCTATGAATTAACAAAGGTTCATTCCTATATTATGAACTTTGCATCTTTCAAACACAACTTGCAAAAATATACTTTCTTAAGTTGCGCATGGTTACCCAATAGTATAACTTCATATATGTATTCCAACTAATATGCTATGGTCAATCTATTCAAAGACATAATCCCAACTGATAAACAATCACGCAACTATAAATTGATTCGTGATGATATTGGTCATAAACCTTCTCGGATTATTCTTAATGAAATTTACAATTCATTTAAACCGATTGACAAAAATTTTGTTCAAGAGTTTCAGTCCGGTGGTTTTGATTCAAGAATTTGGGAACTATATCTTGCCGCCACTTTTCAAGAACAACAATTTTATATTGAGGGAAAACATGATCGACCTGATTTTGAACTTTCAAAAGGAGACATCAAAATATTTGTAGAAGCTGTCACTTCTAATCCTTCTTTCAATCAGACAATTGAAAGTAAAATGGATATATTAAACAGGACTACTGCCCAAGAGTTAATTAAAATTCTTTCTGATTTAGTAGAAGAGAGTACTATTAAAACTGCTGGGGCATTATGTAGTAAACTGAACAAAGAATACTGGAATTTGGATTGGGTAAAGGGCTATCCAATTATAATTGCCGTTGAATCTTTTCATCATAGCTTATCTCATTTAATATCAGATAGTTATTTGATTAATTATTTGTATGGTATTCAACACCTTTGGAAATACAATAAAAGTGGAAAACTTAATATAACAGAGTCTCAGATATTTGAACATACGGCAAAAAACAAATCCATACCATCAAACTTTTTCGGATTACCTAATTCTGAAAACATAAGTGCCGTTATTTTTAGTAATTCTGGTACAATTTCAAAATTCAACAGAATTGGGGAACTTCAAGGATATGGTAACAATAGAATAAAAATAGTAAGAAGAGGAATCAATTATGACCATGACCCTAATTCAAGCACTCCAGTAGATTTTGCTCACGTTGTTGGAGAAAGAGGCTCTGATGAAAATTGGTCTCAAGGCATTTCTATGTACCATAATCCTAAGGCGAAATACCCAATAGACGTTAATCTATTTCCCAATATTTTACATGGTCATTATAATAGTGGTTTTTATGCTTCTATTCCAAAATTTTTTCCCCTTAGCTCACATACAGAAATCTATATCCCCGCAGATCTTAGATAAAATAATTGATTAAATTTATAGGAGTCTGGAATATTGTAGATAAACCTGTACTATTAGTTTTAACAGTAAACATTCTGACAATGGCATTTAATGATAATGCAATAGTTGATAAACACGCTGAAAGATCTGAGGAATCTGTACTTAAAACCTTACACGTCTTTTCAAGGAAAAATAAATTTATTTCTCATAAAATAGATGGGACAGACGATTATGGAACTGATATAAAAGCACAACTCACTGAAAACGGACAAGCTTCAGCTTACGATTTCCCTATTCAAATAAAAAGCAAAACCTCATATTCAGAAATAACATTAGACAATGTTATTCATAAAACTTGTTCATTTAAAACCAGTCGTCTTGGGTATCTAATGAGACACAACCCTACGACAGGTTTAATAGTTTTATATAATGAAGAAACAGAAGAGCTTTTTTATGATTTTACTTATGAAATTGTCAATCGTGTTAAAGCACAACAACAGACAGACTCTTGGAAGGAACAGCAATCTGTAACTATCTATATACCGGTAGCAAATAAATTAACTAAAGAATCTATCAGCTCTGTTTACTCAAGAATGTTAAATTTTTTCGTCGGTCAAAATAGGCTGATAAATGACCATGGTAAAAACTATGGTTTACCAGTCTTGTCAAAAACAGATACAGCAATACAAACTCCATTAAGTATTCTAGAACAATTTGGAACAACCATGTTCAACTCTTATATGTTTTCGGAATTAGTTTCATTATTAAGTCAAATTGACAGAAACACTCTCAGAACGAAAAAGATGGCATATTTAGGAGCAATTACATATGCAGAGGTTGGAGATATAATTGAAGCCGATTACTTTTTTAAATTATGTTCAAAAAGTAAGAGCGAATATTCTATGAAAGAATTAGAAGTTCTGAAATTCCAAGAAGTAAAACACAAATTCTACTCTGGAATGCTCACACGTAAAGAACTTATTGAGGCATTTAAAGAAATTCAAAAAACAGTATCTTCTTCAGAAAATGCTCTTTTCGTAGAAATTAATCTATTAAACATAGAATTGATAGAAGAGATTAGTAAACAAAATTTTGAACCAAGTATAATTAATAGGATAAAAGATTTGTTCACGAAAATAAATCAAGAAATATCTGATGAAGCAACAAAACATATACAATTTGTATTTTTATCGGATACTTTGAATAGAGCAACAGGTACAATTTTAATCAATTTACTATCAGACAATCATTTCATAAAAGCTATAAAAGGAAATCTTTCAACGCCACAGAGAACAAAACAAGTCACTGAAGTGAATGAATTTTCAAAGCAATGTTATGAGAATTACAGAGATGCCGCCACTTATGCTGAGGCTAATGACAACATCTTACTTCTTGCACACGCTCAATATGCAATAGCAAGTATGTTTTTCCAAAGATGCTTTGCTTTTTTCATTGCCTTGCAAGAATTTGATGATAAAAAATTTGAAAGAGAATTATTATCTTCATCTCTTAGTATGTCTATTAAAGCGTATAATAACTTTAAAAAGCTAAAGCAAGAACCATTTGCTTATGAAGCTATTACGTTATCTCATGAAATACATGTACTTGCTGACAAGTGGACAAATGTGGATTTGAATGATATAGCACCTTTAATTGTAATTCATAATCAAATAGAACGGTTCAAGAGCTTCGATTTTAAAATGGAGTTCGAGTCAGTTGTTTTGAATGTTTTTAATAGCAGGGCTAGTGGGATAACAATCAGGGATAATTTAACTGAAGAGCATATCCAAATTATTGCCAAGAAATACCTAGAAGTTAAACAATGGCCTAATGATCGATTTGATAATATAGTTGAAGATTTTAGAAACCAACAACTATTTTATGATAGGTGTACAAATCCTGATCTCTTACTACAAACAAG
Source organism: Cytophagales bacterium (assembly GCA_031416415.1). Taxonomy (GTDB): domain Bacteria; phylum Bacteroidota; class Bacteroidia; order Cytophagales; family Cytophagaceae; genus JANYCO01. The sequence continues at coordinate 9,184 of JANOTP010000296.1, forward strand.
TAATTCAATACATGAAGCTGATCAATTTCTAGAAAAGATAAAGTATAGAATAATTTCAAAAAAATCACAAATAATATTAGGTGAAGGGCATGATATGAGTCTTCTATTACAAAAGATGGGGTTTGATTAACATTGCTTATAGGAGTCTTGTTCTTATGGTATAGAATATCCAATTAATTTGCTTGCTAAACTTACCCATTTATTCCATATTGGGCGTACATATAGGCAAGCTAGGATAGACAATTTTTAAAGACATATCAATAAATACAAAAAAATGACATTAGAAACAGCTATTGAAAAAGCACTAACTGGAAATTGTTTATTATTTACTGGATCTGGCTTCGGCTTTGGCGCAACAAACATTCAGGAAAAAAACTTGCTTCTTGGACAAGATTTAACAAATCTTATCTATGAAAAATGTGGAATTAATCAACATGACAACGATTTAAAGAGTGCTTCTGAACTATTCATTGACGAATTTGGAGAATATAAATTAATTGACCTTTTAAAAACCGAATTTACGGTTAAGACAATTACTGAATCTCAAACTTTAATAGGTACACTCCCTTGGAAGCGTATTTATACAACCAATTATGATAATATTTTAGAGCAATCATATAACAAAGCAGGTAAGTTGTTAGCTCCGATTTCCTTAACTGATAATATTGACCAGTATAAAGATTTTAGAAAACTATGTATTCACTTGAACGGTCATATCAATAACCTAACACCAAATACCTTAAACAGAGAGTTTAAACTGACTAATACCAGCTACTTAACGAATGATTTCATTAATTCTCAATGGGTGGATCTTTTTAGGAGCGATATTCATACGTGTGATGCTATATTCTTCATAGGATTTTCAACATCTTCCGATTTAGATATTAGCCGCATCCTCGCAGAAAAAGTAAGTAATAACAAGGAAAAATGTTTTTTTATCGTCGGTCCAAATGAGTCAGAATTGAACATCAAAAAATTGTCGAAGTTTGGGCAAACACTTAAGTTAGGTTTAAACGGATTAGCAGAAAAAATTAAAGCGATAAGTGAAACGTTTACTCCACCAATAGAAGTTACTTACATATATAAATCCTTTTCCAAAATAGAAATTCCAAGTAAAATAGTGCCATTAAAGGATGAAGATTTTCATAAATTGGTGCTATTGGGAAACATCAACTTCGCTTTAGTGCATCAATCTCTTATTAATCCCCAAAAATTCCCTTACTTTATCCATCGCGAAGAAATTGATTTATTATTTGAGAAAATTAAAGAAGGTCAGAAAGACTTTGTAATACATTCTGGTTTTGGAAATGGCAAAACATGCTTTTTACTTGGAACTGCTTTAATCGCAAAAGACAAAGGTTTTAATGTATTTAAATTTGAACAATATTATGATATTACTAATTCTGAAATAGAACGAATATGTAATCTTGCTGGTAATAATTTAATCTTAGTTGAAAATTATGCAAATCACTTAGAATTATTAGATATAATTCAACGGTTTAGAAAAAATAATACAATCCTTTTGCTTTCAGAAAGATCGATTATTAATGATACAATATATGATGCCCTCGAAGATAAAATCGGTCAAGCTTACACTACTTACAACTTAAATCATCTCAAACATGATGAAGCTCTATCGTTCTCGGAATTACTTTCTTCTTATGGGTTATGGGGTAAGCACGCTGGCCTAAGTAAAGAATCTAAACGTAGAAAAATTAATGATGACTTTGGTAATACTATAAGATTAACCTTATTAGATGTTTTAAAGTCGCCCGACATTCAATCTAGGCTTACCAGTCTAATAGACCCTTTAAGAAGCAATAAACCGTTTTATCACGCCAGTTTGTTAATCATTTCAAGCAATATTTTGGGATTCGATTTGACACTAGAAGATCTCATTTATCTACTTGAAGAAGAGCTATTAAACAATCCAACATTCTATAATAATCCACAATTAAATGAACTGATTGATTTTAAGGAACGAAGTATAAAGATCAATTCATCTATACTTGCAGAAGGGATACTGCATTCAAACAAATATCATCATGATTTAATCCCGTTGTTAGTTGCAGTTGTTAAAAAAATGAATGTTTCTAGATTTAATAAAAACCATCAAATTATATTAAGATCTATTGTCTCCCATTCTCGACTTCAAAAACTATTCAATACCAGAGAGCACAACGATTTTAGGATGCTGGTTATCCAGTTTTTTGAAGAAATTAAAAACTTGGAATACTGTAAATCTAACCCATTCTTTTGGTTGCAATATGCTATGGCAAAACTAGAAGTTAGAGACTATCCTGTTGCAGACCAAATGTTTCATACAGCCTATTCATTTGCTCACAAAAGAGAAAATTTCGATACTTTCCAATTGGATAATCATTACTCAAGATTCATCTTGGAGAATGAAATCTACAATGGTGATATAGAATCCTGTATGCCTCAATTCTTAAAAGCACATAAAATTCTTAGTAGTAGAACCGATCAAAATCAAAACAGACATTACCCATTTAAAGTTGCGAAAAATTATACACGTTTTTATGATCACTATTTCAGTAAACTTTCTACTCAAGACAAAAAAGTCTTTTTAGTTTCTTGCCAAGAAATTATGTATAGAATTGATGAGTATAATTCTATTGTAGAGGAGCGTAACAGAAATCGCGTTGTTAGTGACTGCTTTAAAGATTTATCATCAATTTTACTGAGAGAAAGAGATCTTCTCTTATAAAATACTTACTATAATCGCCCTTTATACATATATAATACATTCGGGTCTAGAGATCTGAAAAAAGATGGTAAAGCTGGATACTTTAATACCGTAAACTCAAGCAGTCCAACTTCGGAAAATCTTGTATGAACTCGATATAACGATTCATATTGCTATAACGATTAACAAAACGCCTCCAGGTTAAATATTACAGGCGTTTTGTTAATTTTACTGCCTATTTTTAGATGAATCGCGCTTAATGCCAGTAAACTGGAGCCAGCACCAATTGCAGTTTATACAGCTCAAGCACGAAACTATCAATTGGATTTAAAAATTTTAAATTTAACAAGTTGATCAAATTTTAAAATGTCCTCTATTACATCAAGTGGTAGCGCAGTGCTAGCGGCAAAATCTTCAGTTGTGTAACCTAACTCATCTCTAAATAAATTATAAGCATTTTTGAAACAAGTAGGTTTATCTATAAACACCTCAATAGGTTCTCTGGTATTATAACCATATCTGCTCATTTCGATCATAAAAAATTTATACCTATTATCATCTATACAATTCAAATCCTTTGCCTTTCTGATTATTGACGACATAGATGTTAACCAATATTGCTTTAAGTCGCTTAAATCAGACATCTTTAAAGATCTTAATGAATTTTTTATTTCATTGGTTGGCATCAAAAATTCACTAGCAAATACATTAGCTTCTTTTTCCTTATCTCTGTAAGAGGAAACCGGAAAGTTGCTCTCGTTATGAAGTAAAATATGACCGATCTCGTGTGCAATTGTATACCTTTTCCGGTCGTTAGAGAAATTTTTATTAATAATTATAATTGGATATCCTCTGTCTGTTATGAAAGAAATGCCATCAAATTTTTCAATCACATCAATTTCGTAAATTATGACACCACTTGATTCAAGTAAATTAATAATATTCTTTAAAGGCTCGTTTGAATTCAACTTTAACAACTTTCTGTTATAGTTGGCGATGTAAGCTGGTTCATACCCTGCTTCAACATTCAATGGGGCTAATGTAAATTCTGGCCACTCTATACTTTCTGAGAATTCATCCACTAAATACCCAATTAGCTTACACTTATTTTCGAATTTTTGTACAGCATTTTTGGTTATAGCCGCCCTTTTACGATAGTTTGCATTTTCAATAAAGCTATTTATTCTTTTGTTAAAGAATTCAGGAGGGAATCTCAAGAACTCAATTATTTTTTTTTGAACATCTTCTGATAAAAGTCCTAATCCTTTTTCAAATTTTGAGAGATTAGACTGAGATAGTCCTTTAATTGATTCCGCAAGTTCGGTTTGAGAATAGCCCCTGTATTCCCTAGCAAATATTAATTGTTTGTGGTTCATGTCTCTAGTTCAATAAAGTAAATAATTAATATTCAACTAATAAACTTAGTTCACAATCAATTAGCTTGCTTCAAAGTCTGTACACCTTTTAATTTTGGTTTTACTTCAGCTAATTCAATTGAGTCATTATTTGGAAGACGTATTTCGAAATCTGTTTCATCTATTGAAAACTGTTTTTTGCTTTCATCGATATAAATTAGTTGTGGATTTACAAAATTTCCAAATCTGTTTTTTTGATACCCAAAATACAATATTGGTTCATTAGTATGATTAGTTTCACTAAATAAATTTAATTGTAAGTTTTGATTTAAGATAGAGTCAATGCTCAAAGTCTTAATATTCATCGGATAACCCTTACTGTTTAATTTTTTAAATAAAATAACATAACCATCAACTTTTAGAATTATTCTCTTGTATTTGCCTAAAAATGCTCTACCACTAAAATTTTTAAATAAACTTTCAGCAAAACTGGTTTGAACAATTGAAGCTTCTAAATTTCTGGATCTGCTATAGAGCGGAAACATACACAAAGTTGAATTGGCTTTATCTAAAGCTTCATAATAAGTTCTAAATAAAAGCTGAATTTCATTTTTTAATTCAATCTTACAAGACTCATAAGTTGCTAGCAGTCTCTTACCTTGTTTAGCTCTTAGTAATTGATTAATCTCAGAATTGCTACAGTCATTAAAAATTTCAAATGCTATACTCATGATAATTATATTTAAAGGTCATTATTGAAGATGTTACTCAAAGATACAGCATTATATAATTTTAACAAAATATTGTATATAATTTTTTAAAAAAGTTGTATTTCGATAAAAATTAGAAAATGCTAAATATCCATTTCAATAAACCAACTGTAGCCAGTTGAAGATAATTGGTTGCAGGCTGGTATTACTACGCTTAATAATAAATGAAAAGCGTTAACGCATTTCTCTTGGATTCTTCTTACAAACCAGAATAAGTGGGGAGTTTTTTGTATTATTCGGGTCTACAGACCGCGAATAATGTTAAATAAATATGGTTAAGTTTTATGTTACTCATTCTGTTCCAACTCATAGTAATATAAAAAATCAACTAGTTTTTCTAAACTGCTCTTTATCTCCTTAAACCTATGAACAAAATTTTCTATGTCAATTTCTACTGCCCCAACCCTATCAACATAAAAGTGGTTCTCGTAGTCTCCGCTGAATGGATAGCGAGAAAAATCCATTTTATCATTTCTGGGAGTAGCTTCTATTTTCTCAAACAATTCGTTTATATAATTATTTAAGCCCTTAGTTGCCTCTTTGAAATCATTAATAGTTAACTGGCCTCCGTAAGATCTTACTTTAGATTTAACGGTTGAGTAAATTTGTTTTATGTTATGTTTACCTTCAATTTTTGAATCTGAACCTTGTAATTTATTTAATAGCCATATCATTGCTTTTAAATAAAGCTCTATCCCGTGATTAGCATTATTAAGGATTGGAAAGATTAGTATATCAGCTCTTTTGTGACTATTGTCACTAATACACTGCTCAGCTAAGTCGATTGAAGACATAAGAAAACCGTCTGCAATATTTACCAAATTAAGAATGTCCGTACCTTCTGAGATTCTCCAGTTTAAAAACGCTATCTTATCAATGTCTATCTGTCTTGAAAAAATTGGTTTCATTGCTTTTTGCTTTTTAATTCAGTAATATACAATTGGTTTAGCTTACATCAATTTGCAATCTCATGCTTAAAACTTAAATTATATGTAAACTACTTTATTTTCTTAAAAACTCAAGGGGTGAACTTTAGACATTAATAATCAAACAGTTTTTTAATTTGCGAAAATTCGTGTTTATTTACTGGTAAAGCTCAAGGCAGCCATCTTCTGAAAATCTTTTATTAACTTCGATATATCGATTGTATCCGCTACTACAAAGAGAGATTCAGAAATGAGTCTCTCTTTTTTTGTTTAAGGGATATGGTTCGTGAGGATACGAATTAAGGCTTCGCAATGGCTGCAAACCTTGCCAACCGTTAAATGCCGCTTTAAATACTACTTCCCAGATCTTAAACCGGTTGACAGGGCGGAAAGCCGCTGTCAACGGATCATCCAAAAACGTTGACAACGGTATAAACCTTGTCAACCGTTTGAATAATCCTGATCATAGAACTCGATTGGCACATTTAAAAAAATTAGCTAATTTCAGAAAAAAAAAAACTATGAGAAAGCTGATTTTTGGAATAAACCTGACTATGGATGGTTGCTGCGACCACACCAAAGGTGGGGGCAGTGACGAGGTGCATGAATATTTTGCGCAGCTAATGCGTGAGGTGGATACGCTACTGTATGGCCGTAAAACTTATGAATTGATGGTGCCCTTCTGGCCGGATGTTGCAAATAATCATTCCGGGGATACAAAAGCAATAAATGACTTTGCCGATGCTTTTGCTGCGGTGAACAAAATTGTTGTGTGCTCACGGACACTCAATAAGGTGGAAGGAAAGAATACGAGCATCATTCGTGAAAATCTAAAGGAAGAAATACTTAAACTGAAACAGCAACCGGGCGGAAATATTTCAACCGGCGGCGTGGATATCCCTTCGCAGCTTATAGCACTGGGCCTGGTGGATGAATTTCATATCGTGGTGCAGCCAATAGTGGCAGGAGCAGGAAGGCGCTTTTTAGATACCACAAACCTGAAGGAAAGCCTGCAACTAAAGCTTGTGGATTCAAAGATATTTGATTCAGGATATGTTGCCCTCAAGTATGCAAAACAGTAATTTTCCACGCTGGGCTATGACACGAGACTTGGCAAGTCTTTAAGACTTACCAAGTCGCTGTTGACTGAGTCTAAAGTCGCTGTTAACGTTGGTGGGTATTAATGGTTCTTTTTCCTTTTTGACTTTGTGTATTCATAAAAGGCCTGAGTTTTTGCGCTATTTTGGGGGTCTTTGATGTGTGCTTCATACAAGCGTACAGCAATAGGGTCCTTGCCATAAACACTGGCATGCTTGTAGAGCTCTACCGGAGATGATAAAGCCCATGCAGCTATACTGCCGAAAAAGACAATTTTAAGCAGTAGTGCTCTATTATAGATACTCGTTAAACTGAAAATATTCTCCCCCAGCCCGGCAGCTATCCAGATCAGGGCAAGCATACTTAAAGATAAACCAACAATAATAAACATTCTGGTTCCCGGCCAGAACATGATACTAAACAATGTGCCCACCATCAATAAACTGCAGGCCAAACAAGCGATAGTGACCAATACTGGTTTTTTGTTTTCGTAAATGGTAGTGCCGCTAAAAGCAAACAAACCAGTAAACATCATACTGGAGCCAATCGATACGATAAGGATAGGGCTTAGACCTGGAAAATGCAGACCGCTTATTTTTGCTGATACTGCCACTACGGCAATAGCAGAAACAATGAGTTCAATTTTTTTGAATCTATGGTAGAATTCTTCTTTTGCAGCTAGTTGTTGATTTGTTTCCATGCTTTTTGTTTGCTCCAAATTAAGAAATATAATTTGGTTTTCCATTATCTCTTTTTGTTACGTTGACAACATTATGTAAATTGAATAAATCCGATCAGCCAGATTTAAACTGGTTGACAGGGCGCCAAGCCGCTGTCAACGGATCATCCGAAACGTTGACAATCGGTTGCAAACCTTGGCAAGCCACAGTAAGCCATGTCTTAAATGCGATTATGACAGCTACTAAAAAAGAGTCAGAATTTCTTCTGACCCTTTTATTTTTACATTTCCCAATAAAGATTATTAGACCATTTAAGCTTAATCAAAATTATTTTTTTCCGGGAATGGATTCTTTAAATTATCTGCCGGCCTTCTTCTGGTCAACAAATGTGATCTGTATTAAGCAGGTACTTTACCGGTTTCAATGTATTCCCTGAAATTTTCAATGTCCTTATGTATGATTTTTTCAAGTACCGGGTTTAACAAATGACCCAGGCCTTCACCAATCACGCCTGCGGGTGCATGGTATGAAAGCTCAACATGGACTTCAGTAGTGGAATTACCTGCATCTTTAAATTTTACGATGCCAGAGTTGTGGATATCGGAACCTGACAGACTTTTCCAGGAAATATATCTGCCCGGCTCATCCGAGACAATCTCGCTCTTCCATTCAATAGTGCCCAGCTTGCCAGGAATCTTCGCTTTCCAGACAGCATGTTTTTTGTCAAGCACTGTTACGCTTTCAAGATGTTTCATGAAAAGTGGAAGGTTATCAAGCTTGCGCCAGAATTTGTAGACTTCATCTTTCGGCTGGTTGACGGTAGCAGACGATTGTACAAGGATATTGCCCCATGGGTTGGTACGGCTTTTTTGTACAACATTGTATGCCGGACAATAACCTGTTGCACCCCTGAACAGGAGGAATCCGCCTGCTAATGCTTTGACGGCACTTTTTTTGCCTGTTAAGGCGCTGTATAAAAGGTAAGAACCGGCCGCCGCTGAAATCACTCTTTCAATGCTTGCTACGTTTTGTTCAAGTTTTGGAATAATGCTGCTGTTTTCTGCCATGATGTGTGATTAATTATACGTTCTGAATTAAATCTGTAAAAATGAGGTGTAATAAAAAATAGTAAATAATCTGATAATGAATTTGTAATAAAAAGTCTGGTCTTATCAACCAGACTTTTATTACGTCAAAATAACTTCAGTCTGGTTATTCTACAGGATCAAATGGTAATATTGATTAGTGCTTTGCTGACTTCGAATCCTTTGAAGAAGATTTGCTGTCAGCAGCTTTTTT
>JANOTP010000297.1:0-6169 GCA_031416415.1 Cytophagales bacterium
AGATTTGATTCAAACAGTTAATACGTGGAATTCTGGTACTTCATCTTATGTATTAGGTACTACAGCGTTCAGCAGATTTTGCTCCGCGGATCTACCCCCTGTATCGGCTTTCTATAATAGCACAACAGGATTAGGTACACAAGAACGTATCTTCATGAATGGTGAAGAATCAGGTACTGAAGGTCGTGCTTTCGGTCATATCTCTACAGGAGCTAATGCAGGTGTTACTTACGAGTTACCAGCATTAGGGAAGTTTTCATGGGAGAATGCTATTGCTAGCCCCGCTTCAGGAGATAAAACTGTAGTAGCTGGAACAGACGATGCTACTCCTGGACAAGTTTATATATATGTTGGAACGAAAACCAATACAGGTTCAGAAGTTGTAAAAGCTGGGTTAACAAATGGAAAATTATTTGGAATAAAAGTTTCTGGTTTATTGACAGAGACGAGTGCTAGCATACCTACAGCAGGTACAGCCTTTACGATGGAAGACTTAGGAGATGTAAGAAACCAAACAGGTGCTGTGCTTCAATCGAACAGTAATACAGCAGGAGTTACTTCATTCCTTCGCCCAGAAGACGGTGCTTGGGATCCATCAAGTCCAAATGATTTCTATTTTGTTACTACCAACGCTTTTGCTAGCCCAAGTAGATTATGGAAATTAAGTTTCACGGATGTTAAGAATCCTGAAACAGGAGGTACAATCACAGCGGTATTAGACGGTACAGAAGGACAGAAAATGATGGATAATTTAACCATTGATAATTTTGGACATATTTTAATTCAAGAGGATCCAGGAAATCAAACTCATATCGCTAAAGTATGGCAGTACACAATAGCCACTGATAAATTATCGCAAATAGCTCAACATGATTCAACTCGTTTTATATCAGGAGGATCAAGTTTTCTTACCCAAGATGAAGAAGCGTCAGGAATAATTGATGCACAAGACATCTTGGGAGCAGGTAAATTTTTATTAGTTGATCAGACGCATTATTCTATTGCTGGAGGAGTTTACGAAGGGGGGCAGTTGTTGACTTTCTTCAATCCGGATACATATAACGCTTCTTTGGGAGCAGGCCCAAGTAGTTCACAGGCCCCATATCTTCAACCCACTATTACGGGTGCTAGCTTTAAAGCACTTTTGACAGCAGGAGATATGGTAGGTGCTTATCAAACGACAGGAATTCCTGATGGTGCAGGTGCTTTTGACAATGGTAACGGAACGTTTACCTTATTAGTAAATCATGAGATACCAAGCAATGGCGGCATAGTTCGTGCGCATGGTTCAATTGGAGGATTTGTTTCTAAATGGGTAATCAACAAATCTACACTAGCAGTAGAGAGTGGTTCAGATTTGATTCAAACAGTTAATACATGGAATTCTGGTACTTCATCTTATGTATTAGGTACTACAGCCTTTAGTAGATTTTGTTCAGCAGATCTACCACCAGTATCGGCTTTTTATAACACTACCACAGGCTTAGGTACACAAGAACGTATCTTCATGAATGGTGAAGAATCAGGTACAGAAGGTCGTGCTTTCGGTCATATCTCTACAGGAGCCAATGCAGGTGTTACTTACGAGTTACCAGCATTAGGGAAGTTTTCATGGGAGAATGCTATTGCTAGTCCCGCTTCAGGTGATAAAACGGTAGTAGCTGGAACAGACGATGCTACTCCTGGACAAGTTTATATGTATGTTGGAACGAAAACCAATACAGGTTCAGAAGTTGAAAAAGCTGGGTTAACAAATGGGAAACTATTTGGGATAAAAGTTTCCGGTTTACTAACAGAAACGAGTGGTAGCATACCTACTGCAGGTACAGCCTTTACGATGGAAGATTTGGGAGATGTAAGAAATCAAACAGGTGCAGTACTTCAATCGAATAGTAATACAGCAGGAGTTACTTCTTTCCTACGTCCAGAAGACGGTGCTTGGGATCCATCAAGTCCAAATGATTTCTATTTTGTTACTACCAACGCTTTTGCTAGTCCAAGTAGATTATGGAAGTTAAGTTTCACGGATGTTAAGAATCCTGAGACAGGAGGTACAATCACAGCGGTATTAGACGGTACAGAAGGACAGAAAATGATGGATAATTTAACCATTGATAATTCTGGACATATTTTAATTCAAGAGGATCCAGGAAATCAATCTCATATTGCTAAAGTATGGCAATACACAATAGCGACAGATGCACTTATTCAGGTTGGTAAACACGATGAATCTCGTTTTATAATAGGAGCAGCGAATTTCCTAACACAAGATGAAGAAGCATCAGGTATTTTTGATGCACAAGAGATCTTAGGCCCTGGTAAATTTTTATTAGTTGATCAGACGCATTATTATTTTGATGGAGGAGTTTAAGAATGCTGTCATTTACTTACTTATTATAATCCTGATACGTATACTTCTAATCCAGAAGTTAGTGTTCAAGGAAACAGTATTGAAATAGTAGATAATGATGTAGCAGCTTCTTTAACAGATAATACCGATATGGGTACTGTTACTTCTGGAAGTACAACTACAAAAACATTTGTAATTCAAAATGCAGGTCCTGGCACTTTAAAAGTAAGAGGTATTAGTTTTGCTGGTGTAAATGCAAGTGAATTTACATTACTTTCTGCACCTACTTTTCCTTTAATGATCGCTGCTAGTGGCAACCAATCTATTACTGTTCAGTTTGCACCTACTGCAACTGGCGCTAGAGTAGCAACGTTAAAAATTGAAAATAATGATTTTAGCGAAGGTGAATTTGATTTTGTACTTCAAGGTACATCAATACCAACTTCTCCTGAAATTAATATTCAAGGGAATTCTATTGATATCGCAAAAGGAGATTTAGTGCCAGCTACGAATGACAACACTGATTTTGGTAGTGTTATTAGTGGTAGTACTCAAACTAAAACGTTTACTATTCAAAACACAGGTACAGGAAGTCTTTCGGTAACATCAATTGGTTTTACAGGAACAAATGCAACTGAATTTACTTTATTGAGTGCACCTACATTGCCATTGAATATCGCAGCAAGTGGGTCTCAAGTGATCACAGTTCAATTTGCTCCATTAGCTACTGGTTCTCGTACTTCGACACTTACAATTGCAAATAGTGATTCTGACGAAGGAACATATGATTTTGCTCTTCAAGGTACAGCAACAACGTCTACTGGTATACAGCAGTCTTCTTCAGATTCTTATTTGAAATTGTATCCAATTCCAACTGGAGATGTAGCTACTATTTCTATGTTACTTGAAAACGAAGAAAATATTACTGTAAAAGTACTTGACTTAGAAGGCAGACCTGTTCTGGAGTCAATTACTAAACATTTCTCAAGTGGCGAACAACAGATTATTCTGAACACTTCTTCACTTCAAGGTGGGGTGTATTATGTAGAGGTTTCTTCCGAAACTACTACTACAAGAATAAAAGCAGTGGTGATACACTAATATTTTTTTACTTTTTTTAAATTAACAATAAATAATTATAACGGGAGGCAATTTAGTTGTCTCCCGTTATGCTTGTTTAAGGGACATATGAAGTAGTAGTATAATTTATGAAAAAGAAAACGTTTTTAGGGGTGGTAGTTGGAATGCTTGTTTTTGTTTTTATTTCTTTTAAACAAAATGACAATCCAGAAACGTATTCAAGCCATTATTTTTTGCGGCTTGATTCCTTTGCTATTCAGCAGACATTATTGTTTAACCTAATTGAAAAGGCGGATCTAAATTCAGTTTCTGAAATAGAAAAAATAAGAGAAGAAATTTTTAGGACAAGAAATAAAATGAAAGGACTAGATTTTTGGTTGAGGTATTTGGAGCCGATCGCCTATAAAAAAATTAATGGTCCTTTGCCAGTAGAATGGGAAACAGAAGTATTCGAAAAATTTGAAAAACCCTATAAACGTGAAGCAGCAGGGCTTACCTTAGCTCTATTATATTTGGATGAGCCAGGATTTAAGAAGGATTCTTTATTACAACTAATAGCGCTTTCTAGAAAGGCAACAAAATTATATAGTGAAGAGCCAATCACTAAAGAGCTAAAAACTTACCATCATTTCTTTTTGTGTAACAGACTTTTTTTGTTAAATCTTGCTGCTATTTATACAACTGGTTTTGAATGTCCTGACACAGCAAGGATTATCCCTGAATTAGGTTTAATAATTTCTGAAGTTGGTCAGATTAATAAAAAATTTAACGAGAGTTTTCCCGAAACAAAATTATCGTCCGAATATTTAAAACTTTATGAAAATGCTAAACTATTTATTAAAGCGCAATCGGACAATTACAGTGCTTTCGATCATTATACATTTATAAAAGATTATGTAAATCCTTTGTTTGCAATGAACCAGATTTTCATAAATGAGTATAAAGTTGTTTCAAAAAGTAATGTTGATTACTCATTAAACAAAAAAAACAGTTCTATTTTTTCCAAAACACTTTATAGTGCTCAAAATTCGAAAGGTATTTTTTTACGAGTAAAAGATGAAGAAGCGCTTGCGGAAATAGATAAAATAGGCAAATTACTTTTTTACGACCCACTTTTGTCTGGAAATAATTTGCGTAGCTGTGTATCATGCCATAAGCCTACACAGTATTTTACAGACACTTCATTAGCAACCTCTATTCAGTTTAATAAAAAGGATTTTCTGCAAAGGAATACTCCTTCCCTTATTAATGTCAATTACAATCATTTGATTATGCTTGATGGTAAACATATTTCATTACAAAATCAAACCAAAGATGTTATTATCAATTCCATAGAATTAGGTGCTGATGAAAAAGGATTAGTACAAAAGATTTTAAGTTGTAACGAATACGAACAAGCATTTAAAAAATTTTTAAAATATACCCCCCAAGAAAAGGAAGTAACCTTGGATCATATCGTGTCTGCAATTACCTTATATTATAGTAAATTCAGTAATTATAGCGCTTCGTTTGACAATGGTATGAATAAGAATATTGAATTGGCAGCTCCTATTAAAAAAGGTTTTAATCTGTTTATGAGTAAAGCTCAATGTGCTACATGTCATTTTGTGCCTCAGTTTAATGGCGTAAAACCTCCTTATACTAATTCTGAGTTTGAAGTAATCGGTGTTCCCAACAATGCTAATTTTGAAAAACTAAGTCCTGACAAAGGAAGGTATACTATAAATGAAGCGAATGAAACTTTAAATGCTTTTAGAACTGGTTCAATCAGAAATGCGGAATACACTGCTCCCTATATGCATAATGGCGCCTTTAAGACGCTGCACCAAGTGGTAAATTTTTACAATGAAGGTGGTGGTGTTGGAAAAGGTTTTAGTGTTCCCAATCAGACTTTGTCGTCCGATTCGTTACAATTGACAGCATCAGAAATTGACAATATTGTTTTGTTTATCGAATCGTTAAATGAAAATATTCAATTTGAAAAACCTCCAATAGAATTGCCTAAGTCAAAAAATAAAAATTTGAATAACAGAAAAGTAGGTGGGGAATATTAATTTTATAAGATGAAGTATTATCAAATAATTATTGCAGTAGTTTTCATTTTGCTAATTGTAGAATGTACGACTCAGAAAAAAGTAATGTATGAATTTCCTCCTGAGATGTCTTTGCCCGTAAAAGCTGAGTTTGTAAAACAATGTGACAAAGGTAAAATTCTATGGGATATAAATTGTGCAGGTTGTCATAATACAAAGGTGAAAAGAAAGGTGATTATACCAGACTTTACATTAGATCAACTAATCGGCTACGAGCTCAGAGTATTAAACCCTGATCATGAAAGTGGAATTCCAGAGACAAATGTTTCGGCCGAGGAATTGGGAATGATTATGGTGTTTCTAAGTTATAAGAAAAAAAACGAAATAATTGTTAAGAAATAATTTATATGAAGTGTGATTGACAGGCGAAAATTTACGATTGTTTTCATAAAAGCCCTTACGGTAGGCACATTATTGCCTGTTGCCGAAATGTTAAATGCCTGTACATATAACAAAGAGGAGCTGATTGAATCAGATACAAAAGGGAGTAAAAAGCTTCAACTTATAAAGCCAAATGGAGGTGAATATTTTGATCAAGTAACTACCCTAGATGTTTTTTGGAGTTCACAGCACATTCATTTACTTAATATTTTGATTAGTTATGATGAAGGATCTAGTTGGAGCTCTTTAAAAAAAAATATTGATG